>NZ_NSKF01000009.1:0-127386 GCF_002287015.1 Kocuria sp. WN036 | reverse complement strand
TTCGCCGCCCCGGCCAGTCCGTGGATGCGGGGGTCCAACGAAAACATGAACGGGTTGCTGCGCCAGTACTTCCCGAAAAGCACGGACCTGAGCGTTCACACCGCGGAGGACCTGGCCAGGGTGGAGCAGCTGCTCAACACCCGTCCGCGAAAGGTCCTCGGATGGGCGACGCCGGCCACCGTGTTCGCGGCCAAGATGTCATGCTGAAACAACGTCGGTGTTGCGACGAGCTGTTGAATCCGCCCGGCGCCCGAGGGTCAGTATTCAGACGGCATCGACACGTGGCCGACTACGACGCCTGGCGAAAGGTCTACGACTCCGTCTCGGACGTACCGGCATTCAGCAACATCACCGGCGAGTCAGTGCACCGCATGGTCGATGATCCGGACAACGTGCTCGTGCTCCACTACTTCGATTCAGTCGACGAGGCCCGCGCCTTCACGGCACTGCCGGAACTGCAGGAGGCGATGCAACGCGCAGGCGTCCAGGGTGAGCCGCACTTCGAGTACTACGAATAGGACTCCCGAGGCGAGCTCAACCGCAGTACAGGTTCAACAGTCGCCAGCCCTGGGAAGCCGGCCACGCTGCTCGGTGAAGCCGGGCGTCTCCGGTGGCCGGTGGCCGTGCACGGCGAGGGACCGCACAGCCTTCAGGGAGGGTGCTTTCAGTTGAAGGGGCACGCTGAGACCGCTGCGTGGCGGTGCGGTGAGTTCTTCGGCCACCCCAACCGGAATGACGAACCCGCGGGGCACCGTCCGGAGCAGCTCAGTGACGATGAGACGGCCCGAGTGCTGCCCAACTTTGTCAGTGAGCGATGGTCCGAGAATCTATGCGCAGAATGCCTCCCCACCGGACAGGGTGCGCCGCCATTCATATTCGGCAGAAGGACGCCGCTTCATCCGGACGCTTGGCGGAACAGGCACCGACCTCGCTCCGGCGATCAGCCGCCCTGACCGGCAAGTTCCTCGACATCGACATCCAGGGAACCTCTCAATCCTCGGATGCCCACCGCCCGGGCGTGGGCGCCGCGGCTCGTGGTCGAATGGTCGGGCGGCCCCGATCGGGGCCGTGGAGCCATCCTCGTCCCACGGAGTCACGATGACCACTGCACCCTCGGATCACGCCGCTGACGTCCTCGTGATCGGCGGCGGCAATGCCGGGATCTCCCTGGCCGCACGACTGCGCCGCAAGGGCATCACGGACATCGTGATCGCAGAGCCGAAGTCCACGCACCACTACCGGCCGCTGCTCTCCTACGTGGGCGCCGGACTGAAGACCGTGCCCCAGATGTCCCGCGCCCAGCACCGCGTCATGCCTCGCGGCGTGCGATGGATCCAGGACCGTGTCCAGGCACTGGATCCGGCGGCACGGACGGCCACGCTGTCCTCCGGCGAGCACATCGGCTACCGGGACGTCGTGATCTGCGCGGGCTCCACCCCGGACTGGGACCGTGTCCCCGGCAGTGCCGAGGCGATGGCCGGCCCGCACGCCTCGACCAACTACACCGTGGAGCTGGCCCCCAGGACCTGGGAGCCGATCCGCGGGCTGCGCCGCGGCCGGGCGCTGTTCACGATCCCGGACGGCCCGGCGCCCACGCCGCAGATCGGGCAGAAGATCCTCTACCTGGCCTGCGACTACTGGCAGCGCCAGGGTGTTCTGCAGGACATCGAGGTGACCCTGCTGACGCCCACCGCCACCGTGTTCGGCCAGCCGGACGTGGACCGGGTGCTGATGCCCTGGGTCCGGCGCTACGGCATCACGGTCCTGACGAGCGCCCACGTGCAGTCGATCGAGGCCGGCTCCCGCCGACTGCGGGCCACGGTCGACGGGACGCCGCGGGATCTGTCCTACGACCTGCTGCACCACAGCCCCGCCCACCGGGCCCCGGCCTGGATCGCCGACGCGGGACTGGGCGTCGCGCCGGGCCCGGGCGCCGCTTGGGCCGGCTACGCGGACGTGGATGCGCAGACCCTGCGCCACCGCCGTGTGCCCACCGTGTGGGCCTGCGGGGACGCTGCCGCGCTGGGGACCGCCTCGTCCGGCGGGGCACTGCGCCACCAGACGAAGATCCTCACCGAGAACCTCCTGGCCGCCCGTGACGGCCGGGATCCCACGGCCTCCTACGACGGGTACACCGTGACCCCCGTGACGGTGCAGCGGGGCCGGGCCGTGCTGGCCGAGTTCGACCGGGACAACGAACTGGCGCCCAGCATCCCCGGCGTGCCGCTGCTGGCCCCGAAACGCGCCTCCTGGTTCTTCGACCTCGAGGTCCTCCCCCGGCACTACTGGAACGTGATCCTCCGGGGCTTCTAGTGGACCATGTGTGCACACATCCGTGGCGCCTCGTTCCCCGCTCCGATGGCACCTGATGGCCCGCGCCTCCAGTCGTCGCAGCATGAGCCGGGAGAAATGAGGGTCGGACGTCGGGAGGCGCCCCGAGGAACAAGATTCATGCATCTGCACAGGATTGTGCACCGCGATATTACCGTCTGGTACTTTTCGGGTAGCACCGGCCCCCACGCCGGTGCAGTGACCCCCATGATCCGTTCCCCGGCGGTCGGGGGTCGCCTTCTGCGCCTCGGCGCGGCGAAGCGCCCCTGCCCTCTCCCGGGCAGGAGCGCTCCGTGCCGAGGAACCGGGACGGCGGACAGCCGTCCCGGGCCGGTCGAGCGGCGAACCCCAAGAGCCCTGCGGTCACCGGCGGTAGGAGGCCCCGCGGTGGTCGTCGGCCAGCCTCGGCCCGGCGCCCGCCAGCGCCTCGCGCAGCGTCCTGCCGGCGGGCAGAGCCCCGGGCTCCGGCAGCAGGCCGCGGCGCCGCAGCTCCGGCGACACCATCGTGGTGAACCGCTCCAGGTCCGCCGGCCGCACGGCCGCCGAGATGTTGAAGCCGTCCACGCCGGCCTCCTCCCGCCAGCGCTCGAGCTCGTCCGCCACGGTGCCGGGGGCCCCGGCGATGACGGGCCCGCGGCCGCCGATGGCCACGAACTCGGCCAGGTCCCGCACCGTCCAGGTCCGGTCCGGGGACAGCGAGGTGAACGCCGCGAGCGCGGACTGGTTGGCGTCGGTGGCCACGTACTCGAGCGGCGCGTCGGGGTCCGCCCCGGCCAGGTCGACGCCGGTCCAGCCGCCGAACAGGGACAGCGCTCCCTCGATGTCCACGTGCCGGCGGTATCCGTCGAGCCTGGCGTGGGCCTCGTCGTCGGTCTCGGCGACCACCACGGTGGCCATGGCGAAGGTCTTCACGGCGTCCTCGGCCCGTCCCTGCGCGGCCAGTTCGGCCCGGACGCCGTCGGTCCACCGGCGCACGAGCTGCGGGGTGTTGCCGATGAAGAAGATGGCCTCGGCGTGGTCCACGGCGAACTGCTGTCCGCGCTTCGAGGCGCCGGCCTGGAACAGGAACGGGGTGCCCTGGGGTCCGGGGTGGGCCAGCGCCTGGCCGGGCACGGAGAACCAGGTGCCCTCGTGGCCGATGGCGTGCACAAGCTCCGGGTCCACGAAGACCCCGGCGCCGGCGTCGGCCTTCACCGCCCCGGGCTCGAAGGAGCCCTCGAGGAGCTTGTACATGACCTCCATGTACTCGTCGGCGCGGTCGTAGCGCTCGTCGTGCGGGATCTGCCGGTCCATGCCCAGGTTCCGGGCGGCGGAGTCCTGGTAGGAGGTCACCACGTTCCACGCCACCCGGCCGCGGGTGAAGTGGTCGAGGGTCGCGAAGGTGCGGGCCAGCAGGTAGGGGGCCTCGTAGGTGACAGAGGCGGTCACCCCGAAGCCGAGCTGCTCGGTGGCCGCGGCCATCGCCGGCACCGCGACGAGCGGGTCGAGCACCGGGTACTGCACTCCCCCGCGGGCCGTGGCCTCGGCCCCGCCCCCGTACACGTCGTAGACGCCGGGGACGTCCGCCAGGAACAGCGCGGTGAAGCCGCCCTCCTCGAGGGTGCGGGCCAGCGACGTCCAGTACTCGAGCGTGTCGAAGCCGGCGACCCCGGCCTCCGGGTGGCGCCACAGTCCCGGTGACTGGTGCACGGGCACCATCATGTCGAAGGCGTTCAGCAGCAGGGGGCGGCTCATACGGTGGTCCTCTCGGGGGTGGTCCGGGTGGCGCTCGCGGCGGCGGGGGTCGCGAGGGCCGGGGCGGCCGCGGTCCGGCCGGCGTGCAGATCGGTGAGTTCGGTGCCGCGCTGGTCCCGGGCGGGATCCTTCGCGGCCAGGGCGGCGACGACGGAGAGCACGGCCAGCACGGAGAGGTAACCGGCGATCAGCCACGGGGTGTCCCCGCCGGCGGCGAAGAGCAGGGCGGCGATCAGCGGCATGAGCCCGCCGCCCAGGACGGTGCCGACCTGGTAGCCAAAGCTCACGCCCGAGTACCGCACGTGCACGGGGAACTGCTCGGCGAACCAGGCCGCCTGCGGTCCGTAGACCGCGTCGTGGACGAGGTTGATGCCGAGGATGACCACGAGCGGCAGCAGGGCGAGCGGGCCGGCCTCGAGGAAGGCGAACAGCACCCAGCCGAAGACGCCGATCGCCGCGTAGGCGGTCACCGAGACGACCTTCCGGCCCACCCGGTCGGACAGCCAGGCCCAGAACGGGGTGGAGAACAGGCCGATGGCCGAGGCGATCATCACCGCGGTCACGCCCGCGGCGCTGTCCCCGCGCACGTCCCGCAGGTAGGTCAGCATGTAGACCGTCACCAGGTAGTAGACGGCGTTCTGGGCCAGGCGCAGGCCGATCGTCACCAGCACCGGGCGGCGGTGGTGGACCAGCAGCTCCCGCAGGGGGGCCTTGGCCACGTTCCCCGAGGCCCGGTGCTCCAGGAACTCCGGGGCGTCGGCCACCCCGAGGCGGATCCACAGGCCCACCGCCACGAGCAGGGCCGAGAGCAGGAAGGGGATGCGCCAGCCGTAGGCGGCGAACTGCTCCTCGCTCATGACGTTCTGCACGATGAAGAACGCGCCGGTGGCCAGCAGCATGCCGGCGGAGGAGCCGATCTGGGTGAAGGACCCGAAGAACCCGCGGTGGCGGGCCGGTGAGTGCTCCACGCTCAGCAGCGCGGAGCCGCCCCACTCGGCACCGGCGGACAGGCCCTGGAGGATGCGCAGGACCACGAGGCCGACGACGGCCCACCAGCCGATCACCTCATAGGTGGGCAGCAGGCCGATCAGGGTGGAGGCCACGCCCATGAGCAGCAGCGAGGCCACCAGCAGGGCCTTGCGGCCGATCCGGTCCCCCAGGTGCCCGGCGATGATCCCGCCCAGGGGCCGGGCGATGACCCCGACCGCGAGCGTGGCGAAGGACGCCACGATGCCGCCGAGCTCGGTGGCCATGGGGAAGAACTGGACGTTGAAGACGAGTGCGGCGGCGGTGCCGTAGAGGTAGAAGTCGTACCACTCGATGGTGGTCCCGGCGAAGGCCGAGGCCAGGACGCGCTTCTTGCCGTGGACGATGCTGCTGCGTCCCGGGGCGGCCGTGGTCGTGGTGCTCATGCGTCAGGCTCCTGGGGTTCGGTCGGCGTCGGTCGCGGCGTCGGTCGTGGCGTCGGTCTTAGCGACAGTTCTTGCGTCGCCGATGGCGTTCAGGCCCTCGGGCAGGGTGCCGTTGATGAGGTAGTCGCCGAGGGCGCGGGCGCGGAAGGCGATCGGGTTGTGAGTGGCCACGGTCTGGGCGTTGCGCCAGTGCCGGTCCAGGCCCTTGGCCGTGGACGTGGCGGAGGCGCCCACGGTGAGGAACAGGTCCTGGGCCGCGCCGAGCGCCAGCTCCGGCACGGTGACCTGGGCGTGCTCCACGGCGATCTCGGACTCGTGCAGCGCCGCCGGGAGGGTCCCGGTGAAGTCCGGCCGGTCGGCGCCGGCCGCTGCGGCGGCGGCGATCCCGGCGTCCAGGGCACGGGCGGCGTGCAGGACGGTGGCCTCGGCGGCGAAGGCCTTGGCGGAGATCCGTCCGGTGGCCTCCTGGATCAGCGGGTCGTCGCGGAACGGCAGGCCGAGCCCGGTGTTGAAGGTCCGCCGGCGTCCGGCGATGGTCTCCACCGCGTCCCTCCGGGCCGCCCGGGCGATGCCGGCCAGGACGGCCAGCAGCACGAGCTGGAAGAAGGCGGCCTCGTGGACGGCCTCCGCGCTGCCGGCGGTGCGGTCCAGCACGGCGTCGTCCGGGACGCGCACCCGGTCGAAGACCGCGGTGCCGGTGCCGGTGAGCTTCTGTCCGAAGCCGTCCCAGTCGTCCTCGAGCACCACGCCCTCGGCGTCCGTGGCGACGACGGCGAAGCGGCGCCCGTCGCGGCCGTCCAGGGCGGCCGAGACGCGGGTGTAGTCACAGAAGACGGAGCCGGTGGCGTAGAACTTCCGGCCGGTGAGCTCCCAGCCCTCGGGGGTCCGGCTCAGCACGGTGTTCAGGGTGCCCAGCGCGTTGCCGCCCTTCTCCGTGGAGGCGTTGCCCACGGTGGCCCCGGCCAGCACCCGCGGGTACCACACCTCCTGGAGCTCCCGGGGCAGGAAGCGCAGGGACTCCACGAAGCCGTGGTGGGAGCGGTAGAGGTGGGCGATGTTGGAGTCGGCCTCGGCCAGGTCGACCAGCAGCCGGGTGAAGTCCTCGAGGCTGACCCCGGGGCCGCCGTGGGCCGCCGGGACGCGCAGGGCACCGAACCCGGCCCGGTCCAGCCGGCCGACCTCCGCGTAGGGCAGCGCGCGCCGGAGGTCCCGGTCCAGGGCGCCGGCGGCGATCTCCGCGAACAGCGGCCGGAAGTGCTCCCGCAGCCCGGCGTAGTCCCCGGGCAGGCCGGCGGCGAGGTCCGTGCCGGCGCGGGGATGGGCGGTGGTCTCCTCGACCGTGCTCGGGGTCATGCGGTGGTCCTCTCGGTCGCACCGAGGATTGCCGGTCGGCCGGTCGCGCCGGGGCGGGTCCGGTGGCGGCAGCGCCGGAGGCTGACGTCACGGACCGACTGCAGATCCGGGATCTCCATCGGTTCTGGCATGAGCACCCTGACCCCGGAGGAGGGCGGGTTGCTGCGGCGTCGTCGAGCCAGATCTCTCAACCGCTCTGAATGGGGCGCTTGCCATGGGACCAGACAGCCCGGTCCGGGACCAACCGGATGACGCGCGCACGTCATGGAATGTCACGACGGCGTCACAGACCGTCACGTCCTCCGCAGTGGTGTATCGGCCTGGATCAGGAGAGCGGATGAGGAGTCCGGCACAGGAGTTCCGCGCAGGAGCCCGTCTCAGTAGACCGGCTGGTCCGGCTCCACCTGCGCCACCCAGGCGAGCACCCCGCCCTCGAGGTGGCGGACCCGCTCCTCCCGCCCGGCGTAGAAGGACCGTAGCGCGGCGAGCGCGGTCGCGGAGCGGGCCCCGGCCTTGCAGTGCAGCACGAGGTCAGCGCCGCGGGCCTCCGGGGGCAGGGCGTCCGCGCCGCGGTCCAGGATCTCCTGCAGGGGCACGGGCACGGCGCCGTCGATGGCCACGAGCTCCCGCTCCCAGTCCTCGCGCACGTCCACCAGGGCGAAGGACGCCTCCCCGCGCTCCCGGCGCTCGAGCAGCCGGGCCAGCTCGGCCGCCCCGACGGTCTCGGAAGCGTCCGCGCCGGGCAGCGCGCAGACCGCGGCGGGCCGGGCCACCGCGGTGACCGGGGCGGCGTCGGGATCCGGGGTGAGCCGCATCTCGCGCCAGGTCATCGCCAGCGCGTCGTGCAGCAGCACCCGGCCGAGCAGGGGCTCCCCGGTGCCGGTGACGAGCTTGACGGCCTCGGTGACCATGACCGCGCCGACGGTGGCGGGGAGCATGCCGAAGACCCCGCCCTCGGCGCAGCTGGGCACCTCGCCGTCCGGCGGGGCCTCGGGGTAGAGGTCCCGGTAGGTGGGCCCGTGCCCGGCCCAGAAGACGCTGACCTGCCCCTCGAAGCGCAGGATGGAGCCCCACACGCAAGGCGTGCCGGTCAGGGCGGCGGCGTCGCTGACCACGTAGCGGGTCGCGAAGTTGTCGGCGCCGTCCAGGACCAGGTCGTACCGGCCGATGATGTCCACGGCGTTGTCCGCGTCCAGCCGGACGGGGTGGATGCGGACCTCCACCAGCGGGTTGAGCGCGGTGACGGCCTCGGCGGCGGAGACGGACTTGGGGCGGCCGACGTCGGCGGTCGTGTGCACCACCTGGCGCTGCAGGTTGGAGACCGCCACCACGTCGTCGTCGACGATCCCGAGGGTCCCGACCCCCGCCGCGGCGAGGTACTGCAGGGCCGGGGACCCGAGCCCCCCGGCGCCGACGACGAGCACGCGGGCGTTCCGCAGCCGCCGCTGGCCGAGGGTCCCGATCCCGGGCAGGGTCAGGTGCCGGGCGTAGCGCTCGAGCTCCTCGCGGGTCAGTTCGGGGCCGGGCTCCACGAGCGGGGGCAGCGGGCTCACGGCCGCTCCCCCACGGGCGCCCAGTCCCCGCGCGGCACGTCCGCCGGGCCGTCAGCCGGCCCGGCACCGGCGGCGTCCGTGTCGATCCGCCCGGCCATCGACGAGGACGCCTGGGCGTGGCGGCGGGCCGGGATGCGCCCGGCACCGGCGGCGAGCCGGCCGGCGAGCACGGCGTGGCGCATCGCGGTGGCCATCGCCACCGGGTCCTGGGCGCGGGTGACGGCGCTGGCCAGCAGCACGGCGTCGCAGCCCAGCTCCATGGCCAGGGCGGCCTCGGAGGCGGTGCCGATCCCGGCGTCGAGCACCACGGGCACGGACGCCCGGGAGGCGATGAGCTCGATGTTGTGCGGGTTGAGGATGCCCAGCCCGGTGCCGATGGGGGCGCCCAGGGGCATCACCGCGGCCGCGCCCAGGTCCTCGAGGCGGCGTGCGACGGCCGGGTCGTCGGAGGTGTAGGCGAAGACCTTGAAGCCGCGGGCCACGAGCTGCTCGGTGGCGTCGAGGAGCTCCACGACGTCGGGCAGCAGCGTGTCCTCGTCCGCGATGACCTCGAGCTTGACCCAGTTCGTCTCGAGGGCCTCCCGGCCGAGCTCGGCGGTCAGCAGCGCGTCCCGGGCGGTGTAGCACCCGGCGGTGTTGGGCAGGATCCGGATGTCGTTGCGCTCGAGCAGCGCGAAGAGGGAGTCGCCCTGGCCGGGGGCGTAGCGGCGCAGGGCCACGGTGGTCAGCTCGGTGCCGGAGGCCAGCAGCGCCTGCTCCAGAGTGTGCAGCGAGCTCAGGCCGCCGGTGCCCATGATCAGCCGGGAGCTCAGCTCGATGCCGTCGAGCACGAGGGGGTCGGGGTGCGGGGCGGTCACGTCAGCCTCCCTGGACGGCGGTGATGATCTCGATGGACTGGCCCTCCGCCACGGGGGTCCGCCGCCAGCGGCTGCGGGGCACGACCGCGGCGTCCACGGCCACGGCCACGCCGAGGCGCCCGCCGTCCAGCGGGGCGCCGTCGGGGCCCAGGGGGCGGTCGACGGTCTCGGCGACGAGGTCGACGACGGTCGCCTCCGCCGCCACGCGGTGCGGGCGGCCGTTGAGGGTGATGGCGGTCATCGGGTGCTCCTGCTCCGGGGCCCGGGCCCGGCGGCGGCCGGCGCGGGATCCCCTGGACGGGCCTCGACGGGGCGGTCGAAGCGGTGCGGGTCGGTGGTGGCGAGGTGCTCGGCGTCGGCCGCCGGATCGGCTCCGGTCCCGCCGTCCACCAGCTGCGCGGCGAGCCGGGCAGCCAGCGGGGCGAGCAGGACGCCGTGGCGGAAGTAGCCGGTGGAGACCACGAGCCCCGGCACCGGCGATCCGTCCGGGTCGCGAACCCGGCCGAGGTACGGGATGTCGTCCGGGGTGCCGGGCCGGGCGCGGGCCAGCACCTCGACCAGCTCGAGGTCGGCGACGCCGGGCACGAGCGCCTGGGCGTCGCGCAGCAGCCGGAACACGCCGCCGGCGCTGGGACCGGTCAGGTCGTCCTCGCGGGAGGTCGCCCCGATCACCACGGTCCCGTCGGCGCGGGGCACCAGGTAGACGGGCACCCCGTGCACCAGGCCGCGGACGGTGCGCCCGAGCAGCTCCGGCGCCCCGGCGGGGACCCGGGCGCGCAGGATGTCCCCGTGCACCGGCCGCAGCGGCGGGTGCCAGTCCTCCGGCAGCCCTTCGAGCTCGCCGAGCCCGGCGCCGGGGGCGAGGACCGTCCAGGTCGCGGAGACCATCCCGCCGCCGGCCAGGCGGACGCCGGTCGCCGCGCCCTCGGCGTTGCGGCGCAGCCCCGTGGCGAGGTCGTGGACGAGGCGGGTCGGTCCGCCGTCGCGCGCGGCCGGGAGCCCGGCGGGCTCCGGGAGCTCCGGGAGGTCGGGCAGTTCCGGGGCGACGAGGGCCGCGAGCAGCCCGGCCACGAGGCGGCGCGGGTCCACCTGGTGGTCGTCGGGGATCCGGAACGCCGCGGACAGCCGCGGGCTCAGGGCCGGCTCGAGGGTGCGGGCGGCGCGCAGGGTCAGCGGCTCCACCGTCATGCCGTGGCGCCCCTGCAGCGCGCGGAGATCCGCCAGGGCCTGCCGGTCCGCGGCGTCCACGCCGCAGACGAGGGTCTCGGTGGCCCGGTGGCCCACCGTCCCGCCGGCGGCCTGCTCGACGGCGGCCACGAACCCCGGGTACTCGGCGGCCGAGGCGGTCATGAGGGGGTACAGGGGCTCCTGCTGGTACTGGACCTCGCTCACCGGGGCGAGCATCCCGGCCGCGGCGCGGCTGGCGCCGGAGCCCGGCTCGGGGTCCACCACGACCACCGAGCGGCCGCGGCGGCGCAGCTCACAGGCGGTGGCCAGGCCGATCACCCCGGCGCCGACGACGGCGACGTCGGCGCGGACGTGCTCGGGCCGGTCGACCAGCGGGTGGGGCGCGGTCGTGGGGGCAGGGTGCGCGGCAGTCACAGGGAACGTCCTTTCCTCCGGCGGCATGACCCGCATCAGGTGTGGCGGTCGGCGCTGGACGCCCTCTCAGCCCCCGGTGGGGCTCCCGCAGAACCGCTGACCTATCATCAGCGTGTGACCCACCCTACCCGTGACGCCTCCGCCCCCGCCGAGTCCTCCCTGCGAGAGACCCGGACGGCCCGCCTCCTCGCCGCCCGGCTGTACGTGTGCACGGACGCCCGCCGGGACCGGGGCGACCTCGAGGACTTCCTGCACGCGGTCTGTGCCGGTGGCGCGGACGTCATCCAGCTGCGGGACAAGAGCATCGACGCGGACGAGGAGATCGCCGCGCTGGAGCTGCTGGGCCGGGTCGCCGCCGAGTACGACGCCCTGTTCGCGGTCAACGATCGCGCCGACATCGCCGCGCTCGTGGGCGCCGACGTCTTCCATGTGGGCCAGCACGACCTCAGCCCTGTCCAGGCCCGGCGGCTCCTGGGCCCCGACGTGCTGATCGGGCGCTCCACCCACGACCTCGGACAGGCCACGGCGGCGCTCGAGGACCCGGACGTCGACTACTTCTGCACCGGGCCCGTCTGGGCCACGCCCACCAAGCCGGGGCGCCCGGCCACCGGGCTGGAGTTCGTCCGCGCGGTCGCCGAGCTGACGGAGGCCCGGCTGGACGCGGACCCGGAGGTCCTGCCCGTGCCGTGGTTCGCCATCGGCGGCATCGACGAGCCGCGGCTCCCGCAGGTGCTGGAGGCCGGGGCGCGCGGCGTCGTCGTCGTCCGCGCCGTCACCGAGGCCTCCGATCCCCGCACCGCCGCCGGGCAGCTGCGCGGTCTGCTCCCCGCCTGAGCCCGGGGCGGTCCCCCGCCCGCCTCACCGTCGGCTCCCCGCCGCCGTCCAGCACGTTCTGAGAGCATGGACGCAGGACGACGACGGAGAGGTGGCCCATGGACCCCGAGCTCGACCCCCAGGTGCGGCACGCGGTGGAGCGCCCCGCGGAGACCGCCCGCGGTCCGGAGGACGCGCAGCTGCGCGTCCGGCTGGCCGGTGAGCCCGCCCGCCGCGCCCTCGGAACGCACTGGGAGCAGGGCCTCCCGGAGGACGCCGCCCCGAGCGACGACCGGCTCGCCGCCGCCGTGCTGCTCGCCACCCTCTTCGGCGACACCTTCTGGCTGGAGCGCGCCGCCCGGCTGCCCAGCGACGTGCCGGGGTGCCCGTCCGCGCCGCCGAGCGGGCTGCTGGAGCTGACCCGGGTGCCGGGCGCCCGGGCGGCCCTGGCCGCCGTGCTCGAGCGCCCGCTGCTGACCGGGCTCCTGGAGTGGGGCACCAACCCCCTGCCGGAGCAGCCCCCGCTGGCCGTGGCGCGGGCCGCCCGGGACCTGGGCATCCCCGACGACGGGCGCGTCTACAAGGTGGTGCGCCGCCGCGCCGAGCGCTTCCTGGCGCGGGAGCACGACGGGTCCGAGCCGCTCGAGCAGTTCGTGACCCTGCTGAACGAGGCGGAGCGGGGCCACCGCGAGGACGGGCCCGTGCTCTCGGGCGAGACCCTGCCGCCGGCGGCTCCACCGGCGCCGGGTCCGACCGCGGGGTCCTCCTCCGCAGCCGGCCCGGCCGCCGACGGTGGCATCCGCCCGGCCACGCCCCCGCCCGGCGCCCCTCCGGCGGGCTCGCCCGAGAACCCCCAGTGGGGGGTGAGCCCCGCGAGCCCGGCCCCGCCGCCGCCAGGGCCGCTTCCGGGCCAGTACCCCGGACCCGGGGCACCCGGCCCGGGCGGTCCGGGATACGGCACCCCCGGGTACGGCCCCGGGGACCAGCGGCCCGGAGCACCGGGCGCCAGCACCCATGGCGCCTCCGGGCCGGTGTTCGGGCCCGGCCCCGGCGGGTGGCCGCCGCGCCCGGCCGAACCCGTGGAGGACGACTCCGACAACCTCAAGGCGTGGGGGTTCGTCTTCCTGGGCATCCTGGCGGTGATCGCCGCTCTGATCTTCATCCTCTGAGCCCACCGCACCATCATTTACTTGCACAGGAAAGCTTCTGGGGCTATTCTTGGGGACATATCAACCAGTGCGCCGCCCCTGCCGACGGAGAACCCCGCGATGCCGATCTTTCCCCAGAACCCCGCTCCCCAGAGCCTGACGAAGCGCCCCGCCGAGGACCTGCTGTCCGCGGACACCCGGATGGGCGCGGTGGAGCTGCTGGTCTCCGACCTGGACACGATGGTCGCCTACTACTCGGACGCCGTCACCCTCGACGTGCTCGCCCACGCCGGGGACACCGCGGTCCTGGGCCGGGACGGCCGGACGGTCGTGCGGCTGCGCCAGGTCAAGGAGCTCCCGCCGGCCCGCCGCGGGCAGGCCGGTTTGTTCCACACCGCAGTGGTCTTCGACGACGAGCCGGCCCTGGCCGCAGCGCTCGCGTCCGTGGCGACCGTGGCGCCCCGCTCCTTCACCGGCAGCGCCGACCACCTCTACAGCCAGGCCTTCTACTTCGACGACCCCGAGGGCAACGGGGTGGAGCTCTACACGGACCGTCCCCGCGAGACGTGGCGGCGGGAGCCCACCGGCCTGCTGACGCTGGCCTCCAACCCACTGGACCCGAACGGCTTCCTGCAGGAGCACCTGGCCGAGCAGGGCGGGCGGCCCCCGGCGCCGCCGGCCACCCTGGGACACGTACACCTGCAGGTGGGTGACATCCCGCTGGGCCGGCAGTTCTACGTGGACGTGCTGGGCTTCGAGGTGATGAGCGACATCGGCTCCGCCCTGTTCATCGCCGCCGGCGGCTACCACCACCACATCGCGCTCAACACCTGGCAGAGCGCCGGGGCCGGCCCGCGTGCGGCGTCGCTGGGGCTGGGCCAGGTCAACATCGACCTGCCGGACGCCGACGACGTCGCGGCCCTGGCGTCCCGGCTCGCGGACCACCGGATCCCCACCCGGCACGACGGCGCCGTGCTGCGCTTCGAGGACCCCTGGAACACCCTGATCCAGGTGGGCGTCGCGGCGTAGTCCCGGCCCGGCGCGGCGTCCGCGCCCGCCCGCCGGCGGCGCCGTGCTCGACACCGGCGGGTGCTCACCGGCACCCCGGCCCGCCGGTAGGTTGGGCCTCGTGCCCGGGGCGCCCGGGCACCGAGGGCGTGCGGCGACACGGCGGCCGCCCGGTCCGAGAGCGAGGAGCAGGGCATGGGCGAGAAGGACGACACCACCGGCAAGGACTTCGACGAGGCCGTCAACATGACCGCAAAGCAGCTGTCGACGTGGCTGGACACCGACGAGTCCACCTCGGTGGGCCAGGACGACGGCGGGGAGTCGGTGGGCCACCGCTCCGGGCGCCGGATCGTGGAGATCCTGCAGAAGCCGAAGGGCGAGCGCACCGAGGCCGACCACGAGCACATGCGCAAGGTGGTCGGCTACGTCCACCGCCACCTGGCCCAGCGCCCCGACGGGGACGTGCGCGAGACCCGGTGGCGCTACTCCCTGATGAACTGGGGCCACGACCCCCTGAAGGACTGAGCCAGAGGGCCCGCCCGGCACCGCCGGGCGGGCCCGGCCGCCCCGGCGGGCATCCCGGAAAATATTGCAGTTGTGCAAAACTTGCAGAAGTGCAAAAATATGGGCGTGAATGACGACTCCCCTCCCACCCTGCGCGCCCGCAAGAAGGCAGAGACCTGGTCCGCGATCCACGAGGCGGCCGCCGCCCTCGCGGTGCAGCACGGGGTGGAGGGCACCACGGTGGAGGCCGTGGCCGCGGCGGCCGGCGTCTCCCCGCGGACCTTCTTCAACTACTTCCCCGCCAAGGAGGACGCCGTCCTGGGCATGCGGGCCCCCTCGCTGGACCCCGAGCTGCTGGACGGCTTCTCCCTCGAGCACGACCTGCTGGGCCAGGTCTCGCGCCTGCTGCTGGCCGTCTCCCGCAGCGCCTACGCGGGACGGGACGCCGAGCGGCGCCGGAGGCTGCTGCTGGACCACCCGAGCCTGGGCCGCCGCCGGCACGAGCTGATGCTCGAGGCCGAGGCCCTGGTGCGCCACACCCTCGCGGAGCTGCTGGCCCGGGACCCCGCGTGGTCGGCCGGGATCGGTGAGCACCGCGTGGACGAGGTCGCCCGGATGCTGGTCCTGCTCGGCGGCGTCCCGCTGCGCTTCGCCATCACCGCCGAGGGCTACTCCCCGGCGCACGGCCTGCCGACCGAGGACCACGAGTCGGCGCTCACCCTCCTCCACCGTCTCCAGGAGAAGCTCGCATGACCCGCGCCCCCGCCCACCGCGCCGCACCGGGCTCCGGCTCCCGGCACCTCGCGCTGCTCTTCGTCGGCCTGATGCTCTCCATGCTGCTGGCCGCGCTGAACCAGACCGTCCTCAGCACGGCGCTGCCCACGATCGTGGGCGAGCTCAACGGGGTCGACGAGATGCTGTGGGTGATCACGGCCTACATCCTGGCCTCGACGATCATGATGCCCGTGTACGGCAAGCTCGGGGACCTGATGGGCCGCAAGCCCCTGCTCCTGGGCGCGATCCTGGTGTTCATGGCCGGCTCCGTGGTCGGCGCGCTCGCCGGCACCATCGAGGTCCTCATCGCGGCTCGCGCGATCCAGGGTCTCGGCGGCGGCGGGCTGATCATCCTCTCCCAGGCCGCGATCGCCGACGTGGTCCCGGCCCGGGAGCGCGGCAGGTACATGGGCGTCATGGGCGGGGTGTTCGCGGTGTCCTCGGTGGCCGGGCCGCTGCTCGGTGGCTTCTTCACCGAGGGGCCCGGCTGGCGCTGGGTCTTCTGGATCAACATCCCGCTCGGGCTGCTCGCGTTGGCCGGGGCCGTCCTGTTCCTCAAGCTGCCCCGGCACAGCGGCCGGCCGCGCCTGGACATCGGCGGCATGGTGCTGCTGGCCGTGGCCACGACCTGCCTGGTCCTGTTCGCCACCTGGGGCGGCGGCAAGTACGCCTGGACCGACCCCGTGATCCTCGGCCTGATCGCCGGGACGCTCGTGACCGCCGCGGCGTTCGTGGCCGTGGAACGGCGCACCGCCGAGCCCATCATCCCGATGCACCTGTTCCGCGAGCGCAACTTTGTCCTCACCACCCTCGCCGGGCTGCTCACCGGCGTGGCGATGTTCGGGGCCCTCGGCTACCTGCCCACCTACCTGCAGATGGTCTTCGGCGTCGACGCCACCCGGTCCGGGCTGCTGATGGTGCCGATGATGGGCACGATGCTCGTCACCTCGGTGCTCGCCGGTCAGGCCGTGAGCCGGACCGGGCGCTACAAGTGGCTGCCGGTGACCGGCAGCGTGATCGTGGCCGCCGCCATGGGGCTGCTCGCCACCCTGACCTCCGAGCAGGGGGTGTGGCACGTGTGCCTCTACATCGCGGTCCTCGGCCTGGGTCTGGGCCTGTCCATGCAGGTGCTCGTGCTGATCGTGCAGAACACCTTCCCCCTGCGCCAGGTCGGCACGGCCACCGCGGCGAACAACTTCTTCCGCCAGATCGGCGCCACCCTCGGCTCGGGAGTGGTCGGCAGCGTCTTCGCGAGCCGGCTGGCCGAGCTGATGGCCGAGCGCGTCCCGGCGGCCGCGCTCGAGGGCGGCGCCGGCGGGGCCAACTCGCTCACCCCCGCCGTGGTCGCGTCCCTGCCGCAGGCGCTGCAGGACCCGATCGTGACCTCCTACAACGACGCCCTGACGCCCATCTACCTGTGGATCATGCCCCTGGGCCTGCTGGCGGCCGCCGTGCTGTGCTTCGTCGCCGAGGAGCCGCTGGCCACCACGATCGAGCAGGACGTCGAGCCGGAGGCCCTCGCCGAGGGCCGCTTCGTGGTCACCGCCGACGAGCCCGCCGCGCCGCGCGTCGACGACGAGGACCGGGACGCCGACGACGACGCGCGGGACGCCCGCGATCCGCGCGAGGACCCGGCCGCTCTCGAGCCGGCCGCCGCGGCGCGCTAGCCGGGACGCGGAGCGCTCCGTAGGCTGAGGACGGCGCACGGCCGGCGGCCCCGGGGCGCACGCGCACCGGACCGGACGAGCTCCGGAACCGACGAGCAGAGGAGCAGCGGATGAGCCTGAACAAGGGCACCAGGGTCACGTGGAACACCCCGCAGGGCAGGACCGAGGGGAAGATCGTCGAGAAGAAGACCGAGGACTTCGAGCTCGACGGACGCACGTACCGCGCGAGCACGGACGATCCGCACTACATCGTGGAGTCCGACAGCTCCGGGGCCCGCGCGACCCACAAGGCGGACGCCCTCACCGAGGCCTAGCCGGAGACCGGCCCCGCCGCGGGCCCGAGGACGGGCGCGGCGGCAGTCGGGCGGGACGCGGCGTTCAGCCGCGGACGCCGGGAGTGCCCCAGACGAACGGGCCGAAGGACGGGCCGGCCGGTTCGAGGTACTCGACGTCGGACGCCGGGACCAGGGCGCCCGGGCTGTACCCGTCAGCCTCGCAGCGCACCAGGACGACCATGCCCAGCTCGACCGGGTCGTAGGGCGCGCACAGCACCATCTCGCCCGCCCGCAGGTTCAGCCCCGCGCGGTCGGTGCGCATCCGGTAGCGCGCCACGTGGGAGACGGTGATGGACGAGATCGGGTCGACCACCGGACCCACGCCGATGCCGGGGAGGACGTCGAGGGGTCCCGTGTCGTCGGGAACAGGGGTCAGTTCGGAAAGGCTCATGGCGGGGATCTCCAGTCGTGCGAGCGCATCGGGAGCTGCAGAAGGTCCCGGTGCCGGGCGGGTGTGCTCGACCACGCTGTCCCTTCCCATGATAGAGAGCCACGTCACACAGGGGAAGAGTCCTTCGCATCGGTCCACGGCCCGCCGGCCGCGGTGCACGAACTTGCAGACGCCGGCGTCCCAGCCGTCGCCGGGCGTCACAGAGTCACAGTTCCCGAGCACGTGACCCCTTTCTGACTTGGGCGGACAGGCGACACAGCCGAGTGTGACGCACGGAACGCCCCGAGGTCTGCGCCGCGGCCCTGCCGCGCGCCTACATTCACTGACATGAGCTACGAGGGGTCGATGCCGTGATCACGATCAACATGAACAACGCCGCGCTCTGCCGGCTGGAGCAGCAGGACCGGGGGCGGCCCGGCGCGCTGCCGGACCGGCGGTCCACCGCCGCGGGCACCGGCCCGCTGGACGCCCGGAAAACCGTCCGGGAGACCACCCTGCGGCCCGAGGCGGCGCCTCCGATGCCGGAGCACACCAGGGGCTGATGCCCCCGATCCGGCTCAGCGGCTGCCGACGAGACCGGACGCCCGCAGGGCGCCGAGGTGGGCCTGGCGGCCGGCGCCGACGATGCCGGCGGCGTTGCGCAGCTGCGCGGGGGCCACGCGGGCGCGCAGCCGCAGGTGCGGCAGGAACTCCTGGTGCCGTTCGCTGATGCCTCCGCCGAGGACGATGAGATCCGGGGAGATCAGGCGCTCGAGGTGGGACAGGTAGCGCTGGAGCCGGTCCGTGTAGGTCGGCCAGTCCAGGGCCTCCTCCATCCGGGCGGAGGCGCCGGCCCAGCCGTCCACGTCCCGGCCGTCCAGCCACACGTGGCCGAACTCGCTGTTGGGGATCAGCTCCCCGTCCAGGAACAGCGCCGAGCCGATCCCGGTGCCCAGCGTGATCACCAGCACCGTCCCGCTCGCGCCCCGGGCGGCGCCGAAGCGCACCTCGGCCAGCCCGGCGGCGTCGGCGTCGTTGAGCACCGCGACCTCGCGCCCCAGTCCGGCGGCGAGCAGCTCCCGGGCGTCCGTGCCGATCCAGGAGTCGTCGAGGTGGGCGGCGGAGCGGGCGATGCCGTGGTCGATGATCGCCGGGACGCCCACGCCGACCCCGGCCAGGGGCCCGCCCGGCCCGGGCGCGCGCTCCAGCTTCTCCAGGACCCCGCGCAGGACGGCCACCACCGCGGCCGGGGTGGCCGGCGCGGGCGTGGGCACCCGGCGCACCGGGCCCACGGTGGTGCCGCGGACCGGGTCCACCACCGCGTACTTGATGGTCGTTCCGCCGATGTCCACCCCGAGGCAGCGGGCGTCGTCGTCGCCCCCGGCGGAGACGGGCGGGACGGTCGGGGGCGTCCGGACGGACGGCAGGGCACAGGTCATCTCACGGTCCTGGATCGAGGCGGGGACGGCGCGCCCTCGAGCGGGCGGCGCCTGTTCGACTGTACAACCGGGCGGGGACGGCAATTATTCGCACCGGCCCCGCCACCCGTCCGGCGCCACCGTCCCGCCCCGGGCGTTCCCTAGAATCGAGGGGTCCCGGTCACCCCGGCGAGCGCCCGCGCCCCGCCCGGCGCCCCGGCGTCCCGCCGCCTCTCGAAGGGCTTCCCCGCATGACCACTCCCACCACCGCCGCGTGGCCCGTCCCGCCGAGGACCACCAACCGGGTGCTGCTCGCCTGCTGGCTCGCGATCCTGGCCGAGGGGTACGACGTCGGCGTGCTCGGCGCCGTGCTGCCCGCCCTCGCGGAGCACCGGGAGTGGGACCTCACCCCGCTGGAGCTCGGCGGCCTCGGCTCCTACGCCCTCGTCGGCATGCTCATCGGGGCCATGGTCATCGGCACGCTCTCGGACCGGATCGGCCGGAGGAGGATGCTGCTGGTCTCGATGGCCATCTTCACCACCATGCAGCTGGGCGCCGCGCTGGCCCCCACCCCGGAGGTCTTCGGGCTCTTCCGGCTGCTCGGCGGCCTGGGCATGGGCGGGATCATCCCGGTGGCCGCGGCCCTGACCATCGAGTACTCGGCACCGCGGCGCCGGTCCTTCAACTACGGCGTGATGTACTCCGGCTACTCCCTCGGCATCCTGGCCGCCGCGCTCGTGGCGATCGTCCTGCTGCCCACACTGGGCTGGCGCTGGGTGGTCGGCGTCGGGTTCCTGCCCGTGGTCCTGCTGCCGCTGGTGGCCAGGCTGCTGCCCGAGTCCCTCGAGTACCTCATGGGCAAGGGCCGCCGCGAGGAGGCCGCCCGCCTGGCCGCGCGGCTGCACGTGACACCGTTCGTCGAGGGCGACTGGACGCCGGTGCGCTCCGAGGAGGCGAAGGCGCGGTCCGTGGGCTGGAAGCAGTCCCTGGCGGCGATGTTCTCCGGCGGCTACCTGACGGCCACGGTGTTCTTCTGGGTCTCCCTGTTCTGCGGCATGGTCCTGGTCTACGGCCTCAACACGTGGCTGCCCTCGATCATGCGCTCGGCCGGCTACGAGCTCGGCCCGGCCCTGACGTTCCTGGTGGTCTTCAGCCTCGCCTCGGCCATCGGCGGTATCGCCCTGGGCCGCGCCGCGGACGCCTACGGCAAGAAGCTGATCCTGGTGGTCTTCTACCTGCTGGGCGGGGCGGGGATCCTGCTGCTCATGTTCCCCAACAGCATCGTGGTCAACTACGTGTTCGTGGCCCTGGCCGGCATCGGCTCGATCTCCACCTCGCTGGTGCTCACCGGCTGGGTCGCCGAGTACTACCCCGCCCACTCCCGTGCCACCGCCACCGGCTGGGCCCTGTCCTTCGCCCGCATCGGCGCGATCTCCGGCCCGCTCATCGGGGGCTGGATCGGCTCGATGGCCCTGCCGTTCCAGTGGAACTTCATCGTCTTCGCCGCCGTGGCCCTGGTCGCGGCCGGGTCCGTGGCGCTGATCCCGCAGTTCCCGGGCCCGGCCGGACCGGTCGCGCGGCGCAGGCGGCCGGGGCGCGCCGCGACGGCACCGGCGGCGCCGGGCCCCTGACCCGAGCGGCCCGCCGTCCGGGCGCCCCGGCCCCGTCCGCACCGCACACGGCCCCGTCCGCACCGCACACGGCCCCGTCCGCACCGCACACGGCCCCGTCCGCACCTCACCCGGCCGGGTCGGGACCGGCCCGGCCGTCCGCGTGCAGGTGGGCGCGCTCGCCGTCGTGGTCGAGCACGGTGAGGATCTCCACCGGTCCGCCCTGCGCCACGATGGCGTGCGGGACCATCGTGGAGAACTGCGCCGCCTGACCGGCCTCGACCACGATGACCCGCTCGCCCAGGTGCAGACGGGCGGTCCCGGAGAGCACGGTGAACCAGTCCCGGCCCGGGTGCACCGCCAGCCGGTCCGGTGCGGGGCGCGGACCCGGCAGGATGCGCATCTTGGCCACGGTCATCCCGTGCAGGGCCCGCTCGGAGGACAGCAGCCACGTGGTCAGCCCCGGCGTGCTGCTGGGCTGCGGGCGGATCACCACGTCCTCGTCCTCGGGGGACTCGACGAGCTGGTCGAGCGAGGTGTCGAGCGCCCGGGCGATGGGCACCAGCTGGTCGAGAGCGATTCTGCGGTGCCCGGTCTCGAGCCGGCTCAGCGTGGACGGGCTGAGGTGGCACCGGGCCGCGAGCGCGTCCAGGGACCAGCCGCGCGCCAGCCGGAGACCGCGAATGCGGCGCCGAATCACAGCGTCCAGGTCGAGTTCTTGCGTCATGGGCAAGAGTGTATGCCTTGAAGGCATTCCCCGCCTACCGTGGAGGCATGACACCGCACGACTCCCCGCACCCGACGGCGGGGCACCACACCCACCCCGAGCAGCACGACGACGACGGACTGGCCGAGCTGCTCGAGCTGGACGCCGAGATCCTGGGCCCGCTGCTGGAGGACGTGCTCGACTGGGTCGCCCAGCACGTCTACGGCACACCGGGCACGGTCGCGGACATCGGCGCAGGCACCGGGCCCGGCAGCCGGCTCCTGGCCCGCCGCTTCCCGTCGGCGCAGATCGTCGCGATCGACCGGGCGGCACCGAGGCTCGAGCGGCTCCGCGCCGCGGCCGGCGCACCGGGCCCGTCCGACCGGATCCGCACGCTGCAGGCCGATCTGGACACCGCCTGGCCCGAGGTCGGGGCGGTCGACCTCGCCTGGGCGGCCTCCTCGCTGCACGAGCTCGCAGCGCCGGACCGGCTGCTGCGCGAGCTCCATGCCGGGATGCGCCCCGGCGGACTCCTGGCGGTCGTGGAGATGGATGCGCTGCCGCGGTTCCTGCCCGAGGACATCGGGATCGGCCGCCCGGGCCTGGAGCGCCGCTGCCACGAGGCCCTAGCCCGCGCGGACTGGAACGCCGTGCCCGACTGGGGACCTCGCCTGGAGGAGGCCGGCTTCCGGCCGGCGGGGCGGCGCCGGTTCGGCGTCGAGGCGCGGCCGGCCCCGCCCGGCACGGGGCGCTGGGCGGATCTCTCGTTGCGCCGCGCCCTCCCGGTCCTCGCCGGCCGGCTGGCCGCCGACGACCTGCTCGCCCTCGAGCACCTGCTCACCGAGGACTCCCCCGGCGCGGTCCTGCACCGGGAGGACCTGGTGCTGCGCGCCGGACGCATCGTCTGGGCGGCGCACCGGGCATGAACCACCAACACGAGAGGAAACAGACCATGAACAGCATTTCCGCGTACGACGTCGTCGTCGTCGGAGGCGGTGCGGCCGGCCTGAGCGCCGCCGTCGCCCTGGCGCGCTCCCTGCGCTCAGTGGTCGTGGTGGACGCGGGCGAACCCCGCAACGCCCCGGCCGGCGGCGCGCACAACCTCCTCGGCCGGGAGGGGATCCCGCCGCTCGAGCTGCTGGCCGCCGGCCGGCGGGAGGCGGAGCAGTACGGGGCGGAGATCCTCCGGGACCGCGCCGTCACCGCCCGGGCGGAGGAGGAGGGGTTCACGGTCGGTCTCGCCGGCGGCGGCGTGCTGCGCGCGCGGCGGCTGCTGCTCGCCACCGGACTGGTCGACGAGCTGCCCGACGTGCCCGGCGTGGCCGAGCTGTGGGGGCGGAGCGTGCTGCACTGCCCCTACTGCCACGGGTGGGAGGTCCGCGGACGGCGCATCGGCGTGCTCGGCGCGGGACCCATGAGCATCCACCAGACGCTGCTGTTCCGGCAGCTCAGCGAGGACGTCACCTTCTTCCCGCACCGGATGCCCGATCCCGGCCCCGAGGCCTGGGAGCAGCTCTCCGCCCTCGGGGTGGGGGTGGTCGAGGGGACCGTGCAACGGCTGCGCTCCGACGGGGACGTGCTGCGCGCCGTGGTCCTCGACGACGGGCGGGAGGTCCCGGTGGACGCCCTGGTCGTGGCGCCCCGGTTCGCGGCCCGGGCCGAGCTGTACGAGCAGCTCGGCGACACCCTGACCGACCACCCGGCCGGGGCGCTCATCGCCACGGGCCCGATGGGCGCCACCGGGATCCCCGGGGTGTGGGCGGCCGGCAACGCCGGCGACCTCTCGGCGATGGTCTCCTCCGCGGCGGGGGCGGGGGTCGGCGCGGCCGCGGCGATCAACGCGGACCTCGTCGCCGAGGAGGCGGCCGCCGCCGTGCGGGCCCGCCTTTCAGGCGCGCCCGGGACGCCCCGGCGCGCCTGAGGGCCCAGGGGGCGGCGCGGGGACGGCCCGCCCGGTCAGTTCCGCGCCGGGTGGGGCTCGACCAGTTCGACGACGACGCCGCGCTCCCGCATCTCCGCCACCTGGTCCGCGGGGGCGTCCGGGGTGGTGACCAGCGTCCAGGGCAGCGGCAGGCTCGCCCACGCGTGGAACGGGCGGAGCCCGATCTTGGCGCCGTGCGCGAGCACGTACACATGCGTGCTGCGCCCGGCCATGATCTCCTTCAGGCGGGTCTGCAGGTGGTCCGCCTCGCAGATCCCGTGCTCGGCCGTCACGGCGTCGGCGCCGAGGAACACGCGGTCGAAGGTCATCCGGTCCAGCCCGAGCTCCGTCAGCGGACCGTAGAAGCTCTGGCTCGTCTCCCGCAGCTGCCCGCCCAGGCAGAACAGCCGGATGCCCGGGCAGCCGTTGAGCTCCTGCAGCGTGTTGATCCCGATGGTGGTGACATCCAGGTCCTGGTGGCCGCGCAGCCGGTGGGCGAGCGCACCGACCGTCGACCCGCCGTCGAGCAGGACGTGCTCCCCGGGGCGGACCCGGGCGGCGGCCCAGCGGGCGAGCGCCTGCTTCTCCTCGTAGGCCTCCCCCACCCGCTGCCGCAGGGACGCCTCCGGGTGCGGGTCGAGGGGCATGGCGCCGCCGTAGGTGCGGGCCAGCCGCCCCTGCTCGTTCAGCAGCGCGAGGTCCCGCCGGATGGTCGAGGCCGTCACCTGGAAGCGGGCCGACAGCTCCTCGACGGAGGCCAGGCCGCTGGTCTTCGCCAGGTCGTAGATCTGCTCGCGCCTGGCCTTCGCCGGCAACGTCATGGGGGGCTCCGCTCGTCCTCGGGAGGCTCGTCCGGTCAGCGGGTCGCCATCTCGGCGGCCTGGTGGAGTGCCTCGACCATGCTACGAGAGTCGGCGATGTTCTTGCCCGCGATGTCGAACGCGGTCCCGTGGTCCACGGAGGTGCGGATGACGGGCAGGCCCACGGTGATGTTGACGCCGGCCTCGATCCCCAGGACCTTCACGGGCCCGTGCCCCTGGTCGTGGTACATGGCCACCACCAGGTCGTAGTCGCCGCGGCCCGCCAGGAAGAACAGGGTGTCGGCGGGCAGCGGGCCCACCGCGTCCACGCCGTGGGCGCGGGCGGCCTCCACACCCGGGGCGATCTTCTGGGCCTCTTCGTCGTAGCCGAACAGGCCGTTCTCCCCGGCGTGGGGGTTGATGGCCGCCACTCCGATCTTCGGCTCAGGAATGCCGGCCCGGACCAGCGCCTCGTGCCCGCGCTCGATCGTGCGCTGCACCAGGCCCGGTTCGATCCTGGCCACGGCGTCGATCAGACCGATGTGGGTGGTGACGTGGATGACCCGCAGCTTCGGGGTGGACAGCATCATGGAGACCTCCTCGGTCTCCGTGAGGGCGGCCAGCAGCTCGGTGTGCCCGGGGTAGAGGTGCCCGCCGGCGTGCAGGGCCTCCTTGTTCAGCGGGGCCGTGCAGATGGCCTGCACCTTCCCGGCCATGGCCAGCTCGGAGGCCACCTTGATGTACTGGTAGGCCGCGTCCCCGGCCACCGGGGACAGCTCGCCCCAGGGGAGGTCCTCGGGCAACAGGCCCAGGTCGATCACGTTGACGGTGCGGCTGTCGAAGACGGCGTCCTCGACGTCCTCGACGGAGCGGATCTCGACGGTCGCGCCGATGCTCCGGGCGGCCGCGCGCAGGCGGGCCGCGTCACCGACGACGACCGGGCGGCACTCGGCGAGGATGGACTCCTCCACGACGGCGGCCACGGTGACCTCGGGACCGATCCCGGCGCCGTCGCCCATGGTGACGGCGACGTAGGGGAGGCTCGAGGCGGAGTCCTGCCGGTGCGGTGCGGTGGCCACGGAGGCGGAGACGGTGCTCATGAGGGGACCTTTCGGGTGGAGTGCTGGAGGGACTGCATGGCGGTGAGGATGTCGAGGAGGCTGGTGGGGGCCCCGTAGCTGCCGGGGCGGGTGGTCACGAGGCGCCCGCCGGCGGTCGTGCTGACCACCGCTCCCGGGTGGGCCTGGACGAGGGGGTGGAGCGTCGTGATGCCGAGCGCGGTCAGCACCGCCTGGGCGGTCTCCCCGCCGCTGAGCACGAGGTGCCGGTCGCCGTGGTGCCGCACCGCCAGGGCGGTGAGCGCCGCCGTCACGTCCCCGGCCCGGGCCGGGTCCACGGGGCCCTCGACGAGCACGGCGAGCGTGCCGTGCTCGTCGACGGGGTGGTCCGCGACCCGGTCCGGCGGGAGCCGGAGCACCGGCACGCCGGCGGCCTCGAGCAGATCGGCCTGCCGGCGCGCGGCGCTGCTGGCGGTGCCGAGGACGAAGAGGGTGTCCCGGCGCGCGGGGCGTGCCGGCGACCCGCCGGCGTGCGGGGTCCCGAGGGGGAGCCGGGCGGCGGCGGCCGCGGCCAGGCCCGCGGCGCCGGCCAGGACGAAGCCCTGCGCGAGGCCGGCGGCGGCGATCCGGTCCAGGTCGGCCGCGGACTCGGCGTCGCACACGGCCACGGCCCCCTCCTCGGCGCTCCGCCGCAGGGCGACCGCCAGGTGCCGGCCGCGCACCGTCGCCAGGTCGAGGTGCCGGGTCCTGGCCGGGGCCAGCTGTTCCGCCACGGTGGCGGCGGGCGGGCGGGCCTCCGCGTGCCACAGCCCGGTCTCGGAGAGAGGGACTCCCTCCACGACCAGCACCCCGTCCCGCACCGTGCGGCCGAGGGCCGGGACGGCCGGGCAGAACAGGACGGGTGCCACGTCCTGCGCCCCCTGCAGCTGCGGGCCGACGGGGCCGCGGAGCAGGGAGTCGAACTTCAGGAACAGCTGCCGGCCCTTGCCCGCGGGAGCGGCGGCCAGGGCCCGGCGCAGCTGCTCCCGGGCGGTTCCCCCCGGGAGGCGGCGGCTGTCCGTGTCCACGACCGTGACGTCGTCGTCCCCGGCGGCGTGCGCCGGCACGGTGAGGTGCACGGTGACCGACCGGGACGGCGAGTCCTGCACGTCGCGCGCATCCTCGGCCGCGGAGCGGTCGGGCAGTCCCGCGAGCAGGGCCGCCACCTCGGCGGCGCCCGACAGGTCGTCGGCCAGGGCGAGCATCCGCATTCCGGCACCTCCTCATCTTCGTTTGTTTGCGTGTTTCACGCTAAGGGAGTTGCGCACTTTGCGCAAGTGTGGAAACGTGACCGACGCGACACCACAACTTCTCGGCTCCGGGACGCGCCAGCACGACGAACGGACCTCACCGGTTGTGGGCATGCGTTGCCGACCCATCCAACACGTCGAGGGAGACTGTTGTGTCCAGCACCACCGAGACCCGCGCGGCGGGCCGACTGAACCTGGCGGATCCGTACGAGCTTCGCCCGGAGGACGTCCGGGAACCACCCCGCACTCTTCGAGGCCGGTCCCGTTACCTCGGCCCCGGACTGATCCTCTCCGCCGCCGTCGTCGGCTCCGGAGAGCTCATCACCACCACCGCACTGGGGGCTCAGGCGGGCTTCGTCCTGCTGTGGTTGGTGATCATCTCCACCGGGGTCAAGGTGTGGGTGCAGATGGAACTGGCTCAGTGGGCCATCCTCTCCGGAAAGACCGCGCTGGAGGGCTACAGTCAGGTCGGTCCGCGCACGCAGCGCGGCAGCTGGATCAACTTCCTGTGGGTGTTGATGGACGTCGCCAAGGTCCTGCAGCGCGGGGGCATCATCGGCGGCGCCGTGGCGGCGGCGTCCATCATGTTCCCCGTCGGCAGCGAACCGTTGGAGATGCCCTCCCTCGTCTTCTGGACCGTCGTCGTCATGGCTTCGGTGATCACACTGCTCATCAGTGGTCGG
The DNA here is from genome assembly GCF_002287015.1 of Kocuria sp. WN036. Taxonomy (NCBI): domain Bacteria; kingdom Bacillati; phylum Actinomycetota; class Actinomycetes; order Micrococcales; family Micrococcaceae; genus Kocuria; species Kocuria sp. WN036. The sequence goes on along the minus strand of NZ_NSKF01000009.1, from coordinate 100,440 downwards.
TACGGCGTGGTGGAGCGAGCAGCATTCGTGGCCGTCGTAATCTTCACGCTCATCACCGTGGCCCTCGCGCTCGGCCTCCCGTTCACCCCGTATGCCTATGGGGGGTCCGAGCTCATGGACGGTCTGAGCTTCTCGCTGCCTGCCGGGGCCCTGGGTTTCGCGGTCGCCATGTTCGGGCTCACCGGGGTGGGCTCCGACGAGATGACCACCTACACCTACTGGTGCCTGGAGAAGGGCTATGCCCGCTGGACCGGCCCTGAGGACGGCACCGAGGAACGCGCTCGCCGCGCCGAGGGGTGGATGAAGGTCATGCGCCTCGACGTGCTCGTCTCCTGGGTCATATGCACACTGTGCACGCTGTCCTTCTACGTGATCGGTGCTGCCGTCCTCCACCCCCAGGGCCTGGTCCCGGCGGGCAACGAGATGATCGCCACCCTCTCCCGCATGTACACGGACACCATGGGCCCGGCCGGGCACTGGATCTTCCTCATCGGCGCGTTCGGTGTCCTCTATTCCACCCTGATCGCCTCGACTGCCTCCGTGCCGCGTCTGTGGACCAACACCCTCGCGATCCTCGGCTTCTTCGACTGGAAGGACGTCGCCCGACGTCGACGGATCATCTCGACGCTCACCGTCGTCATGCCACTGATCTGGGCGGCCAGCTTCCTGGTGATCAAGTCCCCGGTGATCATGGTCATGATCGGGGGCATGGCCTCCGCGGTCTTCCTCGTCGCCGTGGTCATCGCTGTGTGGGTGCTGCGCCGCCAGGTTGATCGGCGCTTCCGCAGCAGCCCGGCTTGGACCGTGCTACTCATGCTAAGCAGCATCGCGATCGCCTCCATCGGCATCTACTCGGGCCTCGAACTCTTCGGCCTCGGCCTGGAGTGACCGACGTGCCCACGATGCGCAGACCGCGCGTCGTAAGAACCCCTGACACAACGGACGAGAGGATCCCCGTGGAGGTCTTGATCACCACGCCCAGCTTCGGCAAGCAGTCCGCAGAGCCGTGGGAGGCGCTGGCCCGGGCCGGCCTGAGCCACCGGTCGCCCTCAGGGGTGCACCCCCTCGACGCGGCACAGCTCTCCCACGAGGTCGCGAGGAGCTCCGCGCTGATCGTCGGCCTCGACACCGTCGACGCCGCGGTCTTCGCCGCTGCTCCTCACCTCAAGGTCGTGGCCAAGCACGGCGTGGGCGTGGACAACATCGACTGTGCAGCGGCCGCGGCGGCCGGCGTCCGTGTGGTCAACGCGCCCGGATCCAACTCCGGCGCGGTGGCGGACCTGACGCTCGGCGCCATGATCGCAGTGGCCCGACGGCTCGTGCCCGCGCACCTGTCGATGCTGGACGGGCGCTGGGACCGGTTCCCCGGCGTGGAGCTGGCCGGGCGCACCCTCGGACTCGTCGGATTCGGCCGCATCGGCCAGGCGGTCGCCAAACGGGCCCATGCCTTCGACATGACCGTGGCCGCCTATGATCCCTATCTTCCCGCAGAAGTGTTCACGACCCACGGTGTGAGCCAGGTCGAGCTGGCCGAGTGCGTGGCAGGTGCGGACTTCCTCAGTCTGCACATGCCCGGCGCCCCTGGTTCGACCGCGCTGCTGGACGCCGTCCTCCTGGGCTCCATGAAGCAGGGCTCCTATCTGATCAACGCCGCGCGCGGCGGACTCGTCGATGAGGCCGTCGTGGCGACCATGCTGACCCAAGGGCATCTCGCGGGAGCCGCACTCGATGCTTTCGCCAGCGAGCCGCTTCTTCGGGACGCCCCCTTGCTCACCGCTCCGAACGTCCTTCTCACGCCGCACATCGGCGCCTACACCGACCGCGCCAATGCCGCCATGGGCACCATGGTGGTGGCAGACATCGCCCGTGTCCTGCACGGCGAGGAACCCCTCAACGCTGTCGTATGACGACATCGACTCCGTCCCGACCCGACCACCCAGGAGAGACCCACACCATGGAGACCGTCCACCTCAACGGCACTGCCACCCCGATGTCCACGCTGGTGCTGGGCACCATGACCTTCGGCGACACCGTGGAGCGGGACGCCGCCGCCGCGATGCTGGACGCCGCCCTGGAGGCCGGCGTCACCGCGGTGGACACCGCCAACGGCTACGCGGGCGGCGCCACGGAGACGATGCTCGGCGACCTGTTGGCCGGCCGCCGCGAGGGGGTCGTGCTCGCCACGAAGGCGGGCATGCCGCACCCCGACGCCGGGGCGCACTCCCCCCTGTCCGAGCGGGGCCTCCGGCTCGCCCTGGAGGGCAGCCTCCGGCGGCTGCGGACCGAGCGCGTGGACCTCTTCTACCTCCACCAGCCGGACCGCCGGGCGAGCCTCGACGAGACCATGCAGACCGTCGCGGCCCTCGTCGAGGAGGGCCGGATCGGCGCCCTGGGGGTCTCCAACTTCGCCGCCTGGCAGATCGCCGAGGTCAACGCGGCGGCCGACCGCAACGGGGCGCCGCGCCCGGTCGTCGCCCAGCAGCTCTACAACCTCCTGGCCCGGCGGATCGAGGAGGAGTACGTCGAGTTCGCCCGGACCACCGGGCTGCACACCATGGTCTACAACCCGCTGGGCGGCGGCCTGCTCACCGGCAGGCACCGCTTCGACGCCGCCCCGGAGGACGGGCGGTTCCAGGGCTCCCGCCTCGCGGAGATGTACAAGGAGAGGTACTGGGACGAGCAGCTCTTCGACGCCGTCGGCCAGCTCTCCCGGATCGCCGACGACGCCGGGATGCCGCTGATCGAGCTGGCGCTGCGCTGGCTGGTCTCCCGTCCCGCCACGGGCTCGCTGCTGCTGGGCGGGTCCAAGCCGCACCAGCTCACCGCGAACCTGGAGGTGCTGGCCCGCGGCCCGCTCGAGGACTCCGTGCTGGAGGCCTGCGACCGGGTCGGCTCGGCCCTGCGCGGCCCGATGCCCGCCTACAACCGCTGAACCCGAACCCACCGGACCGAAAGACAGGCACTCCCGTGAACCACCCCGCACACGACGTCATCCGCAAGGCCAGGAACAAGGAGGTCACGCTCGGCTACTGGTCGGTCCTCGACTCCCCGATCTCCAACGAGCGGCTGGCCATGACCGGCTACGACTACATCGCCCTCGACGGCCAGCACGGCCTGATGGGCTACTCCGGGATCCTGCACAACCTGATGGCGGTCGACGCCGGGCACGGCCCGGCGGGCATCGTCCGGGTCGAGGCCAACAACGCCGCCGTGATCGGCCAGGCCCTCGACGCCGGCGCCCGGGGCGTCATCGTGCCCATGGTGGACACCGCCGAGGAGGCCGCGGCGGCCGTGCGCGCCGCCCGCTACCCCGGGACCGGCACCCGCTCCTACGGCCCCATGCGCTCCGGCCTGCGGGTGGGACCCGTGCCGGCCGAGGCGGACGCGGCGGTCCTGGTGCTCGTGATGATCGAGACCCCGCAGGGCCTGGCGAACGTGGAGGAGATCTGCGCCGTCGAGGGCGTGGACGGGGTCTACATCGGCCCCTCCGACCTGTGCCTGGCCGTCGGCGGGAGGTTCCCCAACGACCCCGAGGTGAAGGACGTCTTCGACGCCGCGATCGACCGCGTGCTCGCCGCGGCCCGGGCGGCCGGCAAGATCCCGGCGATCCACACCCCCGCCGGTGAGATCGCCCGGCAGCGCATCGCGCAGGGCTTCACCTTCGTCACGATCGCCTCGGACCTCACGCACCTCGAGCAGGCGGCCCGGCAGCACCTCGACGCCGCGCGCGGCTGACCGGACGACGAACGGAGGGCCTGCCCCGGATCCCGGGCAGGCCCTCCGTTCGTCGTCGACGCCGTTGGAATCGGCAGTGCCTACAGGGAGGCCCCGCCGCAGACGGTCAGCACCTGACCGGTGAGGGACCTGCCGTGCGGACCCAGCAGGAACCCGGTCAGCGCCGCCACGTCCCGGGGGTCCACCAGCTCGCCGAGCGGCGGCACGGCCGGCGGGACGGCCGCGCGGCCGGGGTCGTGCAGCATGGGGGTGTCGGTGGGGCCGGGGGCGACGACGTTGACGGTGATCCGCCGCGGCGCCAGCTCCATCGCCCAGCTGCGGGACATGCCGACCAGGGCCGCCTTGGTGGCCGCGTACTGGCTCTTGCCGGCCGCCCCGGTGGCGGTCCGGCTGCCGATCAGCACGATCCGGCCCCCGTCCTCGATCCGGTCCGCGAGCGTGTCCACCAGCGCGGAGGCGGCCTCGACGTGGACGGCGAGCATGCCCCGCAGGTCCTCGTCCTGCATCCCGCCCAGCGGCTGGGCCCGCTGGAACCCCGCGGCGTGCACCACCGCACGCAGGGGCCCGACGTCCGCCACCGCGGAGCGCAGCTCCCGGGTCCGGGAGAGGTCGGCGTGCCGCCATGTGAGGTCACCAGTCAGCTCCGGCCGGCGCCGGCTGAGCCCGGTCACCCGCCAGCCGTTCCCCAGCAGCTCCTGGGCGACGGCCCGGCCGATCCCTGAGCTGCACCCGGTGACCAGGGCGTGCGGCGCCCTCACACCCCGGCCCGGTCCAGCTCGAGCCGCACGTACTTGATGGCCTGCCGGTGGTAGGTGTAGGCGATGTGCAGCGCCCCGTCCGGGCCCTGGTGGATGCTGGGGTAGGAGAACTCCCGGTTCAGCCCCTCCCGCGAGTTGTTGGACAGGCAGTACCCGTCCCCCACGTCGAGGTCCCGGAGCACGCTCCAGCTGCGCCCCTCGTCACCGGAGAGGGCGAGGGTTATGGGGGCCCGGGGGGTGCCCCAGAACGCAGTGCGCTCGCCGTCCACCGGGACCGGCTCGACGGCGGCGGCCTGCTCGGGCGCCAGTCCGTCGTCGTCGATCTCGTCGTAGAGGGACAGGCGCCGCTCGGTGGAGGCCTCGGCCCGCCGGTGGTTGTAGATCAGGGCCAGCCGGCCGTCGGCGAGCCGGACGTACTGGATGGAGGAGTTGTTGTTGGGCAGCTCCGTGGGGGTGGGCGCGTCCCACGTCTCGCCGCCGTCCCGGGAGCGGGAGGAGTAGATGGCATCGGCCCAGCGGCTGCGGAACAGCGCCAGCAGCGTGCCGTCGGCGAGCTCCTGGACGTTCATGTGCACGCACCCGGTGCTGTCCGGCAGCAGCACCTGGCGCCAGGTGACCCCGGCGTCGTCGGAGATCATGACCGCGCTGTCGTCGAGGTCCCCCACCCACTTGCGCCCGGGCACCGAGAGGCAGCGGAAGACGGGGATGATCCACCGTCCCGAGGACAGCACCACCGGGGGCTGGCGCACGAAGACGCCCCCGGCCTCGCTCGGCGGGAACAGCGTCTCGACGGGGCCCCAGGTCTCGCCGCTGTCGGAGGAGATCCGGCGCCGCACCTCCGCGGTGTCCTGGTTGCCGGCGTGCTGGGCGGTGTAGAGCAGCCAGAGCTCGCCCTCGGGGGTGGGGAACAGGATCGGGTTCTGCTCGGAACGGGTGGGGTCGTCGGAGAGCTGCCGGGGCGCGGACCACTCCTCGGCGCCCGGGGCGAGGGTGGAGAACCACACGCTGATGTCCGGGACGCCCTCCTGGGTGCCGCCGAACCACACGCAGCCCAGCCGGCCGTCGGGCAGCGTCATCAGGTTGGCCGCGTGGCTCTGCACGGTGGGGGCGGGCAGATAGGCATAGGTGAGGTCGCCCTCGGGGCGCAGCCGCCCGTCGGTGGTGATGGTGTCGTAGGCGCCGGTCGTGGTGCTCATGGCAGGGGGTGTCCTCTTCTGGTCGGTGGAACGGACGCTGGACCTCCCGCGGTGCGAGAGGTCCAGCGGGTGGGGTGCTACTCGCCCGAGAAGGCCGTGGCGAACATGTCCGGGATGTTCATCGCGATCTGGAAACCCACCACGATGGCGATGATCCCCAGGACGGCCAGCAGCGCGGTCTGCCACCACTTGTTCACGGCGTAGTCGGCCATGAACTTCTTGCTGCCGGTCAGGACGAGGATCCCGACGACGATGAACGGCAGGCTCAGCACCGTGGAGACGCTGGTGCCCACGATGTTCAGGGCGATGAGGTTCGGCGCCGCGGGGAGGGAGGCCAGCAGGGGCAGGACGATGAAGCCGATGACCTGGATCTTCTTGAACAGGGGGTCCTGCTCGTCGCGGCCGCCGAGGAACTTCTGGCCGCCCCGGGTGCTGAGGTGGATGCCGTTGACGGCCAGCTGGGCGAAGCCGCGGGACTGGGGCGGGAAGCTGGTCATGGCCGCCAGGAAGATGCACAGCCACAGCAGGATGGGCCCGATGGGACCCACGGCGAGGTTCATCATCTGCGACAGGTCGTGCTCGGTGTTGATCACGAAGCCGGGGTTGTCGCGGGAGAACTCCGCCGCGACGATCCAGAACAGCAGGTTGATCACGAGCAGCGGGGCCATCCCGGCCACGAGGTCCAGCTGCTGGATGCGGCGGTAGCGCGGGCCCACCCAGCCCTTGTCCTTCATGAACCCGGAGTAGAGCATGTTCGGCATGTTGCCGGCGATGGTGCCGATGGTGGCGCTGGCGATCACGATGGGGGCGAAGGCGCTGTCCAGGGAGTTCGGGGGCATCTCGAAGGCCATGCCCCGCACGAAGCCGCCCACGTCGAAGTGGCCGATCTGCACGAGCGCGTAGAGGAAGGCGAGGATCATCGCCACCGAGGCGAAGCGGGCGAAGTACTCCAGGATGACGAAGGACCGCTTGCGGGTGACCATGAACAGGGTCACCCCCATCACCACCAGGGCGCACACGAAGTTGCCCCAGGACCCGCCCCAGCTGCCGCCGGTCAGCTGGTAGAGCCCGATCGCGGAGGCCTTGAGGAAGGTCGCCTGGGTGACGAAGCCGGCGATCAGCACCACCACGGCCATGAAGCCGGGCAACCAGGGCAGGATGCGCTTGAAGCCCTCGAGGATCTGGGTGTCCCCGAACCGGTTCATCAGCGTGTACTTGGCGATCGCGGAGATGATGAAGGTGCGGGCGATCAAGGACAGGATCAGCGTCCACAGCAGTGCGTAGCCGTAGTTGGCCCCCGACACGGAGGAGCTGACCAGGTCCCCGGTGCCCAGGAACGTCATGGCCAGCACCAGGCCCGGCCCGAGCGAGGTCACCAGACCGAGGCCCTTGGGCAGGGCGTGCTGTTCGGGGTAGAGCTGCGCGGGCGAGGGTGCGGCTGGGGTCTTCGTCGACATGGTCGGTCTCCTTGCGAAACGTCACTGCGGGCGGTTCGGGCGCGCCGGGCGGGTGAACTCAGACGGTGCGCCACCAGGACGGGTCGACGTGATGCCGATCACCTGCTTGCGCGATCTGAGTAGGATCCTGGCACAACTGCGTGATGTGCGCAACACGAGACGGGGATTTTTCCGGAGTGTCCGGCGAGCGGCCTCAGCGCCTGCACCCTGCTTGCGCGGCTCAACGCGCACAGTACGCGGCAGGGACCGCGCACTCGTCGGGGCGGCGCACCCGGCAATTCCACACACCCGGGGCGACATGTTGCGCGAAACGCGCAATACTGTGGGGGTGCGCCCGTCTGCACGCAACCTGCGCACTCCCCCCTCGACCGGAAGGTGCCCGATGACCGGCATGGAGCTCGCCCTCGTAGTGCTCGTGGTGACCGTGGCCTCGTGCCTCCAGGGCGCCATCGGTTTCGGCCTCGGCCTGCTCGCCGCTCCGGTCGTCGCCCTGTTCGACCCCTCGCTGCTGCCCGGCTCCCTCATCCTGCTCGCCACGGGGGTCACCGTGCTCGGCGTGGTGCGGGACCGGGGCTCCGTGGATCTCAAGGGCACCGGCTGGGCCCTGCTCGGCCGGGTCCCCGGCACCGCGGCGGGCGCCCTGCTGGTGGCGGCGCTGCCCGCGCAGGCGCTGGCCCTGGCGCTCGCCGGCACCGTCCTGCTGGCCGTGCTGCTGAGCGTGTGCGGCTGGCAGCCCCGCCCGCGCCCCGCGGCGGTCGCCGCGGCCGGTGCGGCGTCGGGTCTCCTCGGAACCGCCACGTCGATCGGCGGCCCGCCCATGGCCCTGGTCTGGCACGGCTCCTCGCGGGCCCGGATGCGGGGCACCATGAGCGCCTTCTTCCTGGTCGGCGCCCTCATGTCCCTGACCGCGCTGACGGCGGTGGGGGCGATCGACCGGCGCACGCTGGTCTTCGCCGGCGTCCTGGCTCCGGCCATGGTGCTGGGCTTCGCGCTCTCCGGACCCGTCAACCGACGGATCGACCGCAGGCTGGTGCGCCGCCTGGGCCTGGGGGCCTCCACGCTCGGCGCGGTCCTCGTCCTGGTGCAGGCCCTCTGAGCGGCGGCGGCACCCCGGGCTCAGGGCTCAGATCTCCACGGACCCCTGGACGTGCTCGAACACCAGGCTGGTCTGTGTGGCCGCCACCGCCTGGTTGGAGGACAGGTGCTCGAGGACGAACTGGCGGATGTGGTCGGTGTCCCGCGCCGTGACGTGGATCAGGAAGTCGTCCGAGCCCGCCAGGAAGAAGAACTGGGACACCTCGGGCACCGACTTCAGCCCCTCACCGAACGCGGACATCAGGTGCCGGGCGCCGGGCCGCAGGCGCACGCTGATGAGGGCCTCGATGGTGCTCCCGAGCGCCCGGGGGTCTACCTCGACCGTGAACCGGCGGATCACGCCCGAGCGCTGCAGACCCTTCATCCGGGCCAGACAGGTGGACGGCGCCACCCCGAGGGCCTCGCTGAGCGCCTGGTTGGTGGCCCGGGAGTTCTCCCGCAGCAGCGCGAGCAGCCGCCGGTCGAGATCGTCCAGCTCGGGGGCCGGGCGCAGATCCTGCGACGGGCGCCGCGTGTCGTGGCTCACATTGTCCATCATTCCGCCACTTCTCGGTCGATTGCCGAAGGATCGGCGAAAAAGCCCACGGACACGGCCGCAAACCGTAGCTTGATTCCACCCAGTCTACGTTTCCTGCGGAAGAAGGACCCCGATGATCGTCTCCGTCCCCCGTGAAGTGAAGAACAACGAGCACCGCGTGGCCATCACCGCCTCCGGGGTCCACGAACTGGTCGCCCACGGCCACCGCGTTCTCGTGGAGGCCGGCGCCGGCACCGGCTCGGGCATCCCCGACGAGGACTACACCGCCGCCGGGGCCGAGCTCGTGGCCGACGCCGACGAGCTGTGGGCCCGCGCCGACCTGGTGCTGAAGGTCAAGGAGCCCGTGGCCTCCGAGTACCACCGGTTCCGGCGGGGCCTGGTGCTGTTCACCTACCTGCACCTGGCCGCCGAGCCCGAGCTCACCGCGGCGCTGCTGGAGTCCGGGGTGACCGCCATCGCCTACGAGACCGTCCAGACCGCCGACCGGCGGCTGCCCCTGCTGGCCCCCATGAGCGAGGTCGCCGGCCGGCTGTCCGTCCAGGCCGGGGCCGCCGCCCTGACCGCCCCCGCCGGGGGCAAGGGCGTGCTGTTGGGCGGGGTGCCGGGGGTGCGCCCGGCCAAGGTCACCGTGATCGGCGCCGGGGTGGCCGGCACCAACGCCGCGGCGATGGCTGTCGGCCTGGGCGCGGAGGTCACCGTCCTGGACGTGAACGTGGACCGCCTGCGCGAGCTCGACGACCGGTACGCCGGCCGGTTGCGCACGGTCGCCTCGAACAGGTTCGAGATCGAGCGCTCGGTGACCGAGGCGGACCTCGTCGTGGGCTCCGTGCTGATCCCCGGCGCCAAGGCCCCGAAGCTGGTCACCAACGAGATGGTCGCCCGGATGAAGCCGGGCAGCGTCCTGGTGGACATCGCCGTGGACCAGGGCGGGTGCTTCGAGGACAGCCGCCCCACCACCCACCAGGACCCGGTCTTCACGGTGCACGACACCGTCTTCTACTGCGTGGCGAACATGCCCGGCGCGGTGCCGAACACCTCGACCTACGCGCTGACCAACGTCACGCTGCGCTACGCCGTGGCCCTGGCCGACCAGGGTGTCACCGCGGCGCTGGCGGCCGACCCCGCCCTGGCCGCCGGGCTCAACACGATGGCCGGGCACGTGACGCACCGCTCGGTCGGCGAGGCCCACGGCCTGGAGGTCGTCGACCGGTCGGAGCTGCTGCCCGCCGCCTGAGCCGCACGCCCGCGCCGGGAGCGTGGGCCCGCAGGTCCTAGCATGGGCAGAGCGCAGCAGATCAGCATCCCGGCACGAGGAGCCCCATGCACCGCATCCCCGACGAGGTCGACACCCCGGACGTCCTGATCGACCGGGACGTGCTCGAGCGCAACATCGCGCGGATGGCCGCGGCCGTGCGCGAGCGGGGCCTGCTGCTGCGCCCGCACGCCAAGACGCACAAGGTCCCGGAGATCGCGGCGCTGCAGCTCGCCGCCGGCGCGGCCGGGCTGACCGTGGCCACGCTCGGGGAGGCCGAGGTCTTCGCCGCGCACGGGGCCGAGGACCTCTTCGTCGCGTACCCGCTGTGGGTCGGCCCGCGCCAGGCGGAGCGCCTGCGCCGGCTGAGCGCCGCGGCCCGGATCAGCGTGGGGGTGGACTCCGCCGAGGCCGCCGCCGTCATGGGCGAGCGGCTGGGGGGCGCGGCGGGGGACGTCGCCGTGGTCGTGGAGATCGACAGCGGCCACCACCGCAGCGGGGTCCGCCCGGAGGACGCCGCGGACGTCGCCCGGGCCGCGGCCCGGGCCGGGCTGCGCGTGGAGGGCGTCTTCACCTTCCCGGGCCACAGCTACGCCCCGGGCATGCCGGTCGAGGCGGCCGCGCAGGAGCAGCAGGCCCTGGACCGGGCGGCCGGGCAGCTGGCTGCCGCGGGCTTCGAGGTGCGGCGCCGCAGCGGCGGCTCCACGCCCAGTGCGCTGCTGACCGACAGCGCCACGGCCACGGAGGTGCGGCCGGGGGTCTACGTCTTCGGCGACGCCCAGCAGCTGGAGCTCGGCCGGTGCGCCCTCGAGGACATCGCCCTCACCGTGGCCGCGACCGTGGTCAGCCGGCACGAGGGCGGCAACGGGGTGCCGCGGCGGACCGTCCTGGACGCCGGCAGCAAGGTCCTCGGCAGCGACCGGCCCGCCTGGGCCACCGGCTGCGGGCGGCTGATGGACCACCCGGACGCCCGGATCACGGCCCTGTCCGAGCACCACGCCACCGTCGTCTGGCCCGAGGACGCCCCGCTGCCCGCCCTCGGCGAGCGCCTGCGCGTCATCCCCAACCACGTGTGCCTGACCATGAACCTCGTCGACGACGTGGCCGTGGTGCGCGAGGGCGCCCTGCTGGAGCGCTGGACCGTGGCCGCGCGGGGCCGCAACTCCTGACCCCGCGGCCCGCCGGGCGCCCGCCGAACGATCCCGGGCACGGCGGATCGGCGCGAGGCTGCGGCGGAGCCGGCCCGGCGGCTCAGCGCGGGGGCGGCGGCGGAGCGGGCGCGCCCTTCGGCGGCGCGATCTTGGGGAACGAGCGGGCGGCCCCCGGGGCCGCCGCGTCCTCGGTCTCCGGGGCGCCCGCGGTCCCGGGCCAGGCGCGGCCGGCGGCCGGGTCCCAGTGGGCGTCGACCACCTTGCGCTGCACCACGATCGCCAGCACCAGCACCCCGAGCCCGATCAGGGAGATGACCACGATGCCGCCGACGGATCCGATCTTGGCGGCGGAGCCCACGGCGATCCCGAACCAGCCGAAGTCGGCGTCGCCGAAGGTGGTGTTCTCCTCCCCGAAGGCGCCCAGGACGGAGAGCAGGAACGCGGGCAGGAACGTGATGATCAGGCCGTTGACGAAGCCGCCGGCGAGGGCCCCGCGACGCCCTCCGGTCGCGTTGCCGTAGACGCCGGCCGCGCCGCCGGTGAAGAAGTGGGGCACCAGCCCCGGCAGGATCAGGGCGAGGCCGATGGCGGGGTTGAGCCAGACGGAGAGGACGAGCAGCCCGATCAGGCCTCCCACGAAGCTGGAGATGAAGCCCAGCAGCACGGCGTTCTGCGCGTAGGGGAAGACGATCGGGGCGTCGAGGGCCGGGATGGCGCCGGGGACGACCTTGGCGGCGATGCCCTGGAAGGCCGGGACGAGCTCGCCCAGGATGGTGCGCACGCCGAAGAGGATGACCGCCACGGCCACGCCGAACTGCAGGCCCTGGGTGATCGACATCATGATGTAGTTGCCGACCCCGGTGGCGCCGCCCTCGAACGCGGTGAAGGCCTCCTCGGTCCCGGCCCGGGCGAGGAAGAGCACGGCGAGGACCACGTACATCAGGGCCATGGACAGGGCGGTGGCCACCATGGAGTCGCGGAGGAAGCGCAGTCCCTCCGGCAGCTTCGTGTCCTCGGTGGACCGGCTCTTCTTCCCCACGACCTGGCCCACGGCGCCGGCGGCGATGTAGCCGGCGGTGCCGAAGTGCCCGATGGCGACGCTGTCGTCGCCGGTGATCCTGCGGGTCCACGGGTGGGCGAGCGCCGGGAGGGAGACCATGAGGATGCCGAGGAGCACGGCGCCCAGCACCACGGTCACCCAGCTGCCGTACCCGGCGGTGGCGAGGATGATGGTCAGCATCGTGGCCATGAACAGCACGTGGTGGCCGGTGAGGAAGACGTAGCGCAGCGGGGTGAAGCGGGCGAGCAGCAGGCTCACGGCGAAGCCGAGGATCATCAGCCACGCGACCTGGGCCCCGTACTCGGCCTGGGCGATCCCGGCGATGGCCTCGTTGGTGGGGATCACGCCCTGAGCGCCGGTGGCGCCCAGGATCATGGCGCCCAGGGGTTCCAGGGAGGCGACGACGAGGGTGGCCCCGGCGCCGATCAGCAGGAAGCCGAGGGTCGCCTTGATGGCGCCGCCGATGATCTGGCCGGTGCTCTTGCGCAGGGCGGCCAGGCCCACGGCGGTGATGATGCCGATGAGGAACGCCGGGACGGCGAGGATCTCGCTGACCAGGAACTCGGGGATGCTGACGAGCCAGTTCACGGGAACACCTGCTTCTAGACGTCGTAGAGCTCACGCAGGGCGGCGTCGAGCTCGGTGGTGCTGGTGAAGTTCTCGATCACCTTCACGGGGACGCCGACGTCCCCGAGGGTGCGGGCGATCTCCCCGGAGGTGAGGATCAGGTCGGCCTCCTTGGCCTTGCCGCGGGCCGAGATGGTGTCGGTCGCCTCGACCGTGAGGTACTTGCCCCACCCCCAGTGGTCGAGCACCTGCTCCAGGGTGTTCTTGAGGAACAGGCTGGTGCCGAGACCGTTGCCGCAGACGGTGAGGATCTTGTTCCGGCTGTCCGCGGCTGTCTCCGCCGCCGTCGCCGCCGGCTCCGCGGCCGGCGCCTCGTCCGTCGTCGACGGTCGTCCCGACGGCGCCGGGGCCTCCTCCGTCAGCACGGCGAGCACCTCCTCCGGGGTCCTCGCCTCGTCCAGGGCGGTCCGGGTCCTCGGCGAGCCCAGCAGCGTGGCCAGCGTCCGCATGGCCTGGAGGTGCTCCTTCTGGTCCTTCGCGGAGAGGGCGACGACGAGGGTCACGGGGTCGTTCGCCGCGTGCCCGAACTCCACCGGCCGGGCCAGCCGGACCCAGGACATCGCGGTGCGGTGGACCGCCTCCGAGGGCCGGGCGTGGGCGAAAGCGAAGCCCGGCGCCACCACGATGTACGGGCCGTTCTCCTCGACGCTGGTGATCATGGCCTGCGTGTACTCGGCACTGATGGCACCCTGGCGCTCGAGAAGTCCACCGGCCAGCGCGATGGCGGCCCGCCAGTCCTCCGCCGGTTCGTCCAGGCAGATCGATCCGAGGTCCAGCAGCCGGCTGAGGTGAGACATACCTGACATGGTATCTCATATCCGCCCGTTTATGTGATCCACATCACATTCATTTTGGCCGATGCATGCGGGAACAGGGGAACCCGTCCCGAGGCCGGGCCCGGATCTGGCAGGCTGACAGGAGCACCTGCCCCGCCGGCAGGAGATCACTGCACCAGATCACCGCACTGTCGGGGAGGACCGAGATGAGCCAGCGCTCCGTGCCCGCGCACGCCCTGCCGTGGGTCGTCGTCGGCATCGTGCTCGTCGCACTGAGCCTGCGCGCCCCGATCATCGCCCCGACCCCGGTGATCACCCAGCTCCAGTCCGACCTCGGGCTCTCGGCGGCGACCGCGGGCCTGCTCACGGGGCTGCCGGTGCTGCTGTTCGCCCTGGCCACCCCGCTGGCCTCGAAGCTCATCGGACGCTTCGGCCCGGAGGCCGCGGTCCTGGTGTGCCTGACCGGGGTACTGGCCGGGACCGTGGTCCGTTCGGCCGGTCCCGCCCCGGTGGTCCTGGCCGGCACCGTGGTCATCGGTGCTGCGATCGCCGTCGGCAACATCGTGGTCCCGGTGATCATCCGCCGCGACGTCCCCTGGCGCCGGATCCCCACGGTCACCGCCGCCTACACCGCCGCCCTCAATCTCGGGTCGATGATCACCGCCCTGGGCACCGCCCCGCTCGCCGCGCTGGTCGGCTGGCGCTGGGCGCTGGCCTCCTGGGGCGTGCTGACGCTGGCGGCCCTGGTGTTCTGGCTGGTCGTGGCGCGCCGCCGGGCCGGCACGCCGCGCACCACCCCCGCCCCGGCCGAACCCGACACGGCCACCGGGGCGCTGCGGCAGGCCCGGGGCACCACGCAGATCCGGCGCATCGGCTGGTGGCTGACACTGACCTTCTGCGGGCAGGCCATCGCCTACTACTCCGTCACCGCCTGGCTGCCCACCCTGCTGGCCGACACCCGCGGGCTGAGCCTGGCGGCCTCCGGGGCCGGGGCCTCCCTGTTCCAGGTCGCCGCCATCGCCGGGGCCCTCGGGGTGCCCCTCCTGGCCGCCCGCGCCCCGGCGTGGGCGCCGGTGGCCGTCATCGGGGCGCTGTGGATCACTCTTCCCGTCGGGCTGCTGATCGCCCCCGAGTACTACCTGGTGTGGTCCGCCGTCGGCGGCGTCGCCCAGGGCGGGGGGTTCACCACGATCTTCTCGATCGTCGCGCGCATCGTCCGGACCGACGCCGAGGCCGCGGCGACCTCCGCCCGCATCCAGGGCAGCGGCTACCTGGCCGCCACCGTCGGCCCGCCGCTGATCGGGGCGTTGAACTCCGGCACCGGCGGGTGGACCGTCCCACTGCTGGTCGTCCTGGGCGCCACCGTGCTGTTCCTGGTCGGGGGGCTCCTGGCGGTCGCGGAGACGCGACGCCGCCGATAGGGGCACCACGAGCAGCCCGCCGCCGGGCACCGGGGACCGCGGGACGGCCGCGCAGCCGAGCACGCGGCCCCGGCTGCCGAATTAGGGCAGAGAAGTGTCAGCTAATCCGTGGACGGACTGCTACAGTCGAGCCACGAACCACTGAGGGTACCCTTACCCGTCCGCTCGACCGAAGGCTCCGCCCATGCTCCGTGGCACGACGCCCCCCGCCGGCACGCCCGTTCCCCTGCCCCGGGACGAGGCAGGGAGCGGCGCACGGGGCCTCGAGGGCGACTTCGCGTTCGCGGGCCGCCACGGGATCCTCCTCGCCCGCCGGGACCGGGAGCTGCCCGCCGGACGGATCACGGACGGCGGCGTGGATCCGGTCCTGGCCCGGCTGGACGAGGTCACTCGCGCGGTGGCCGGCACCCGGGCCGGCGGGGAGGCCCGGCCGGTGCTGTGCGGCACCATCCCCTTCGATCCGGACGAGCCGGCCGACCTGTTCCTCGCCGAGCGGCCCGTGTGGGCGCCCCGCCCCGCGCCCACGGCCCCGGTGCCCCTGGCGCGGCAGCTCGTGCCCGCCGCCCCGGCGCCGGACCCCGACCACCACGAGGCGCTCGCCGAGGCCCTGGACCGCATCGGCCGCGGCGCCGCCCCGCACCTGGTGCTGGCCCGCGCCCTGGACCTGCAGCTCTCCGCACCCGCGGACCTGGACCGGCTGTGGGAGGAGCTGGTGGCCCGCGCCGCCGGCGGCCACGCCTTCCTGGTGCGCCCCCGGGACGGCGGCACGGTCCTCGGTGCGGGCCCGGAGCTGACGGCCGAGGTGCGCCCGACCGGCTTCGCCTCCCACCCCCACACCGGCTGCGCCGCGCGCCACCCCACGGTCTCGGGCGACTCGGCCGCCCAGCAGTCCCTGCTGCGCTCCCCCGCCGCCCGGCGGCGGCACCAGCACGTCGTCGAGCACCAGGCCCGCCGCCTGGCACCGCTCGCCGCGTCCCTGCACGTGCCCGGGCAGCCCAGCGTGCCGGGCACCGACGCCGCCTGGCACCTGGCGACCCGTCTCACCGGCAGGCTGCACCGGGGCACCAGCGCGCTGCACGCCGCGGTGGCGCTGCACCGTGCGGCCGCCGGCGCCCCGGACCGGGAGACCCTGTCCCTGATCCGTGAGCTGGAGCCGCGGCCCCGCGGGGTCTTCGCGGGTCTGGTGGGCTGGACCGACGCCGCCGGGCACGGCCAGTGGGTGCCGGTCCTGCGCAGCGTCCACCTGCACGGCACGCGCGCCCGGCTGCACGCCGCCGCGGAGCTGGACGCCGCCTCCACCGTGGACGGTGCGCTGGCGGAGACGGCGGCGAACTTCGGCACGGTGCGGGCGGCGCTGGCGGCCGCCGGCGCGCCGGCGCGGACCGGCGCGGTCCCGCACGCCGCCTGACCCGTCACACCCGGGGAGCGGCACCGGCCCCCGTCACCGAGGGGTCGGCGGTCAGTCGAGCTCCACCACGGTGACCGGCAGGGGCAGGGACTCGGCGGTGAAGGTGGTCTGCTCGGAGAAGGGCACCCCCGCCTCGTCCCGGCCGAAGCACAGGGCGAGCACCTCCCCCGGCTCGGTGCCGGCCATGAGGGTCCAGTGCTGGCCGGCCGCGTCCACGGCGTGGGCCTGGTGGTCGAGGTCCGCCTCGCCCTCGACGTCGGCGAAGCGGGCCCGGTAGGCCTCCAGCTCCTCGGGGGTCTGGAGCACCCCGGCGGAGACGACCGCCTCCTCGTCGCCGGTGACGGCCGGGGCCACCGGATAGGCGATGCGGAACGGCGGCTCGAGGACCTCCAGCAGCTCCCGGGCGGGCGTGGCGTCGTCGCCGCGCAACCACAGCCGGCCCGTGCCGTCGACGAAGCCCGTGTACTCCTCGTCGTTGGGGTAGAAGCAGAGGAACCCCGAGCCCGGGATGCGCGCGGCCAGCCCGGTGAGGTCCGCGGCGTGCTCCACGGTCAGGAAGCGGGTGAGGGGCTCCAGCAGCAGGGGTTCCACGGGTGATGTCTCCTAGCGGGGCGGCGGGGCGGTGGGACGACGACGGGGCGGTCGCGCCCGGACGCTCTACGCTACGCCGCCGCCGCCCGGTCGTGGGACGACCCCGCTCGGCGCGGCCCCGGGAGCCGTGGTGGAGGCGGAGAGGCTCGCCGGGAGGAAGCGGACCGCGGCACGAGGCGGACGCGGCCTACGGCAGCACCGGCATCAGCAGTCCCAGGAGCACCAGGCCCGCCCCGCAGACCGCCAGCACCCAGACCGGGCGGTGCGGGGTGCTCAGTCTCCACTGCTCGGGGTGCCGGGAGTGGAACCAGACGACCACCTCGGCCCCGTGAGCAGGGACGGGCACCGGCGGGTGGTGCCAGGGCTCCTCGTGGATCTCGTAGCGCGTGGTGTGCCAGCGCAGGCAGTGCGCCTCGTCCCGGAGGATGTGGATCGCCTCGGTCCGGTGCCACCGGGCGTGCAGGCAGCGGATGATCACGGCCGCCGCCACCAGGGCCAGACCGGCGTTGGTCGCGGCGGCGCTGAGCACCTCGAGCAGGGCCGCTCCACTGAGTCCGGTCACGGCCCGAGCCTACTGGCGGGCTGCGCCGGTTCTCATCCGCCTTTCATCTTTCCCAGCCTTCTCCCGGCTGGGATTGCTAGATTTCCTGGTTCCTGCGGCCCTGTTGCTGGACCGCCCTGTGCACGAGTGAGATACGGAGATCATGAGCGCCCACTGCGACGCGCCCTGTGACAGACCCCGGCCTTCGGGCCGTGCAGATGTGACGAGGTGGTGGGGCGGATGGAAGTCCTGTCGATCCTCCTCGGGGTGGCCCTGATCGCCGCCTGCGGGGCCTTCGTGGCCGCCGAGTTCTCGCTGATCACCGTCAACCGCAACGACGTCGAGGCCGCAGCGGCCACGGGTGACCGCCGTTCGGGCGGGGTGCTGCGGGCGATGAAGACCCTGTCCACGCAGCTCTCCGGAGCGCAGCTGGGCATCACCGTGACGAACCTGGGCATCGGCTTCCTGGCCGAGCCGGCCATCGCCGCCCTGATCGTGGGCCCGCTCACCGACGCCGGGCTGTCCCCGGTGGCGGCCCGCTCCACCTCCATCGTGCTGGCGCTGGTGCTGGCGACCGGCCTGACCATGATCTTCGGGGAGCTGGTGCCCAAGAACCTGGCCATCTCCAAGCCGCTGGCCACCGCGCGTGCGGTGAGCGGGTTCCAGCGCGGTTTCACCAGAGCTCTGGCCTGGCCGATCCGGCTGTTCAACGGCAACGCCAACCGCATCGTGCGCGCCCTCGGGGTGGAGCCGCAGGAGGAGCTGGCCTCGACCCGCTCCCCCGAGGAGCTCGCCGGGCTGGTGCGCCACTCCGCCGAGCGGGGGGCGCTGGCCGCGGCCACCGCCGAGCTGGTCGAGCGCTCCTTCGCCTTCGGCGACCGCCGCGCCCACGACGTGATGACCCCCCGGGGTCAGATGACCACCCTGGCCCCGGACGCGTCCGTGCACGAGCTGCTGGCCGCGGCCAAGGCCTCGGGGCACTCCCGCTTCCCCGTCCTCGACGCGGACGAGGGCGCGGTCCTGGGCCAGGTGCACGTGCGCCACGGCCTGGCCGTGCCCTACCGCGAGCGGAACGCCGTTACCGTGGGAACGGTCATGGACGAGGTGACCTTCGTCCCGGACACGGTGGAGCTGGACGAGCTGATGGACACCCTGCGCGCCGGGGGCCTGCAGATGGCGGTGCTGATCGACGAGTTCGGCGACACCGCCGGGCTGGTCACCCTGGAGGACCTGGTCGAGGAGCTCGTCGGAGAGGTGCGCGACGAGCACGACCCCGAGCCGGAGCCCGTCACGGTGGAGCCGGACGGGTCCTGGGACCTCTCCGCGGCGCTGCGCCCGGACGAGGCGGCCGAGCACCTCGGCGCGGCGGTCCCCGAGCACGAGGACTACGAGACCCTCGCCGGGCTCGTGACCCTGCACCTGGGCCGACTGGCCGAGGTCGGGGACCGGGTCACGGTGGCGGCCGCCCCCGCGCCCGGTGAACCGGAGGCCACGATCACCTTCGAGGTCACCGCGCTGGACGTCCACCGCATCACCGCGGTGCACGCCCGCGTCCACCGCCCCGGTGACGGGACGGCACCCGAGGACGGCGCGGAGGACCGCGCCGTGGAAGTGCCCGCCCACCAGAAGGAGTCCGTCCGATGAGCGAGGTCACCGGCCTGATCCTGACCGTGGTGCTCCTGGGCGCCAACGCGTTCTTCGTCGGCGCGGAGTTCGCCCTGATCTCCGCCCGCCGCACCATCATCGAGCCCAGGGCGCTGTCCGGGTCCTGGGCCGCGAAGGTGACCCTGGGGGCCATGGAGAACGTCTCGCTGATGATGGCCGGCGCACAGCTGGGCATCACCATCTGCTCCCTGGCCCTGGGCTACATCAGCGAACCGGCCATCGCCCACCTGCTGGAGGTGCCCTTCGCCGCGATCGGCGTCCCGGAGGCCTTCGTGCACCCGATCGCCTTCGCGATCGCCCTGTCCCTGGTGACCTACCTGCACGTGGTGTTCGGGGAGATGGTGCCCAAGAACATCGCCCTGGCCGGGCCGGAGCGCATGGCGATGGTCCTGGCCCCCGTCCTGGTGGGCATCGTCACCGCCCTGCGCCCGCTGCTGTGGCTGCTCAACGGCGTCGCCAACGTGATCCTGCGGCTGCTGAAGGTGGAGCCCAAGGACGAGGTCACCTCGGTGTTCACCCGTGACGAGGTCGCGGCCCTGGTCGAGGAGTCCCGCCACGGCGGTCTGCTGGAGGCCAACGACGAGCGGCTGCTGCTCGGGGCCCTGACCTTCGAGCAGCGCAGCGTGACCGGGATCGTGATCCCGCTGGACGGGGTCACCACCCTGCCCGCCGGGGTCACCCCCGCCCAGGCCGAGACGGTGGCCTCCGGCGGGTTCTCCCGGTTCCCCATCTTCGACGTCTTCGGGGAGCTCGCCGGGTACGTGCACATCAAGGACCTGATCGAGATCGACGAGGACGCCCGGGACACCCCGATCGACCCGTCCCTGATCCGCGCGCTGCCCACGATCGACCGGGACATGCCCCTGCGCCGGGCCCTGGCCCTGATGCAGAACTCCGGGGCCCACCTCGGCCTCGTGCTCGACGAGCGCGGCAGGACCGAGGGCATCGTCACCCTGGAGGACATGCTCGAGGAGCTCGTCGGGCAGATCCGCGACGACAGCCGCACGCTCCGGGTCGGCTAGGGCCCGCGGGTCGGGACCTCCTGTTTCCGTCGGCGCTCGTGCCTCGCCGCCAGCCAGAGGGCGGCGAGCATAACGCCGAGGACGTCGGCGAAGCCGAGGATCGCCGCCCAGGGCATCGTGATGTCACCGCCCTGCAGATTGTTGTAGAGCGATCCCAGGGGCACCAGCAGCGGCCACAGGACGACGACGTTGCGCGCCACGGCGAAGGCGACCGCGTAGACCACCCCGAGCCCGAGGAGGAACAGCATCTCGGAACCGCCCATGCCGTACCCGACGTGGTAGGCGGCGTACAGCAGGGCGGACCCGCCGATGCCGGCCACGGATCCAGGTGGTGTAGACGACCGGGCCCACCACGCCGAGCAGCATCCCGGCGGCGAAGCACAGGAACAGGCCCAGGGTGTTCTGCTGGGTGTACACCCGGAAAGCGAGCCAGAACAGGGCCACGACCCCGAGGTAGAGCCCGGCCACCACGGCCAGGTCCAGCCGGTCCACGTGCAGAGCCCAGCGGGGGCGGGGGCCGGGGACGGCGAGCAGCAGGGCCAGGGCCGCCGCCGGGACGGCGATCCCGTAGAGGACCTGGTTGCCGACGCCGAGCAACAACAGGGCGGCCACGAGGAAGACCGGCCACACCACGCGGTGGCGGGAGCCCCTGTCCGTGTTCATCGCCGGGTCCTCGACGCGGCGGTCTGCGCGGGCCGACCCCGCACGGGCCGGGAGGGTCCCCGGCCTGGGGCAGTCACATTAGTCCCCGCCGGTGACCGGCGCCTACCCCCCCTGGACGTCCCCTGGGATCTGTGACGTGAACACGGCGACGGTCCTGTTGACGGCCTTCGACCGGGAGGGTCTCGATCCGCATCAAGCCGCTGCCGGTCCCGGCCGCCGTCGGGCCCAGCACAGCGGGACACCCGCGAAGTCTTGACGGAATCTTGAGGATCCCGCGAGGTGGGCGTCGAACGTGGACGAGACCCTGAAGTCAGATCGGCCCCGGACACCCCGGGGCCATGGACGCGGTCCCGACGGGCCGCACACTGCGACCGGCCCGGGAAGGGCCGGCTTGATCAGGGGGAGTCATGAGCGCGATGTCACGAGCGGAGAAAACCGATCCAGGGGGACTCGACGATGCACTGATCCGGCCCACGCGCCGGCTGGTTGGGATCGATGCGGCGAGGGGGCTGGCGCTGATCGGGTTGATGGCCATCCACATCCTGCCCTCCTGGAACGAGGAGACCGGGGAGGCCAGCTTCACCTGGCGGGTGTTCTCCGGGGACTCCGCGGCCCTGTTCGCCCTGCTGGCCGGGGTCGGGCTGGCTCTGACCTCCGGGGGACGCCACCCGCACGAGGGAAAGGCGATGACCGCCGACCGGATCGGGCTGGCCGTGCGTGCGGTGCTGATCGCGATCGTGGGGCTGTGGATCGGCGCCCTGATGCCCGAGGACCCGCCGGCCTACAGCATCTTGCTCTACTACGGGGTGTTCTTCCTGCTGGCGATCCCGTTCCTGCACGCGGGGCCGAAGGTACTCTTCGCCTCCGCGGCGGTCTTCGGGGTGGTGTCCCCGCTGCTGATGCAGGGCCTTCTCGACCAGCTGCCCGCCTGGAGCTCCTACAACCCGACGCTGAGCACTCTCGTCACCGAGCCCGGGGCCACGGCCTCCCAGCTGCTGCTGACCGGGTCCTACCCGGCTCTGCCGTACATGACGTACCTGCTGGTGGGGATGGGGCTGGGCCGGTTGAACCTGCGCAAGCAGGAGGTCCAGATCCGGCTGCTGGTGACCGGCATCGGGATCGCGATCTTCGCCCGGGCCACCTCCTACTTCCTGCTCTACGCCTTCGGCGGCTACCAGCGGCTGCTGGAGGCCTCCTCCTTTGGTGAGGAGGAACTGGCTGAGGTCCTGATCTGGGGACCGGACTCCCTGCCGACCTCCACGGTGTGGTGGCTGGCGATCGCCACCCCGCACACCAACACCCCGCTGGCCATCGCGGCCAGCCTCGGCGTCAGCCTGGCCGTGCTCGGGGCGCTGCTGCTGATCGCCCGCAAGGCCGAGGCGTGGCTGCTGCCGCTGGCCGCGATGGGGGTCATGACCTTGACCCTGTACACCGCTCACCTGGTGGCCCTGTCGTTTGAGGCTCACTACGACCAGCCCTATCTCTGGTACGTCATCCACCTGGTGGTCGCGGCCCTGTTCGCGGTGGCCTGGCACCGGGCCTTGGGCCAGGGACCGCTGGAACGGGTGATCGGGCTGTCCGTGAAGGGCACCCGCCGGGCAGTGCTCCACAGCGGCCCCGGCACCCCGGACCGGTAGCCGCCACTGGCCCCTCCTGAGGCTCAGTCGGTGAGCCGGGGGCGAGGCAGACTGATGCGGAAGCTGGCTCCGCGTCCGGGGCCTGCACTGGTGGCTTCCAGGGTCCCGCCCTGAGCCTCGACCAGGGCCTTGCTGATCGCCAGGCCCAGCCCCGAGCCTCCGCGGTGGGCCTCCCGGCCGGTGTTCGCGCGGTAGAAGCGCTCGAAGACGTGCGGAAGATTCTCGTCGCTGATGCCCTCCCCCGAATCGGTGACCGTGTAGGTGACCGCCTCGGGGGTGTGGTCGGTGCGCAGGACGATGGTGCCCCCGGGCGGGGTGTGGCGCAGGGCGTTCTCCAGCAGGTTGCTCAGCACCTGGCCCATCCGCTCCGGATCCAACGGCACTTCCGTCACCTCCATACCTGTGCTCACCGAGGTGATCGATACACCTTTGCCGATCACGTCAGGCTCGATCGCCGCGACCGCCTGGGCCGCCAGGTGCTGCGGGTCCTGGGGGGTGAGCTGGAGGCGCGTCATGCCCTCCTCGGCGGCGGTGAGCTGACGGATGTCGCGGGCCAGCCGCTCCAGGCGGGCGATCTGGGCGGAGAGGATCCCGATGGTGTGCTCGTCGAGGGCGACCACCCCGTCCTCGATGCCCTCCAGGTGTCCTTTGAGACTGGCCAGCGGGGTGCGCATCTCGTGGGCGAGATCAGCGAGCATCTGGCGCCGGGTGGTGTCCACCGCGCTGAGCTTGGCGGCCATCTCGTTGAAGGAGGAGGCCAGGGAGTCGAACTCCGGGCCCAGCTTCGCCGAGGTCACCCGCACCTCGTAGTTGCCCGCCGCGACCTCACCCGCCGCCGTGCTGAAAGCGGCCAGGGACCGTCTGATGGTGCGGTAGAGGTAGTAGGTGAGCATCCCGGCGATGTAGAGCGCCGGCAGCCCCCCGATGGCCAGGGCTGTGAGGCTCACCGAGCGGAAGGCGTCCTCCAGGTGCACCAGCCCCTCGGCCTCGTCGGCGTGCCCGACGTCGATGAGCTCCTGGTAGAACATGTTCGGCCCGATCAGCACCGCGGTCACGACCACGATGAGCAGCCCGATCAGCAGCACCGCGGTCTGGGCCAGCATCAGCCGAACGGTCAGCGGCCCCCAGGGACGGGTACGGTTCGAGACCATGGTGCTCATCGCCCGGTGCCCATCCGGTAGCCGACCCCGCGGATGGTGTGGATGAACCTCGGGGAGGCGGCCGTATCGGCCAGCTTCTTGCGGATCCGCCCGATGTGCACGTCCACCAGGTGCGCGTCCCCGGTCCAGGCGGTGTCCCAGACCGTCTCCACCAGCTGCCGGCGCGAGAGCACCAGATTCGGGTGGGCGGCGAGGGCCGCCAGCAGATCGAACTCGATCCGGGTCAACAGGACCGGTTCCCCGGCCAGGTGCACCTCCCGGGCGGCTTCGTCCACCACCAGGTCCCCGATCACCAGACCCTGGTCCTGGCCCGCCGGCTCCGCGGGCGCCGGGACGGGGCGGGTGCGCACCCGGCGCAGCATGGCCTGCACCCGGGCCACGAGCTCGCGCGGGCTGAACGGCTTGGTCACGTAGTCGTCGGCTCCCACCGACAGGCCCACGATCTTGTCGACCTCGTCGTCGCGGGCGGTGAGCATCAGCACGTGGCAGTCCGAGAAGGTCCGCACCTGACGGCACACCTCGATCCCGTCGATCCCCGGCAGCCCCAGGTCGAGCACCAGCACGTCCGGCGCGTACTCCCGCACCGCGGCGACCGCCTCCGTGCCGTCGTGGCGCACCGCGACGTCCAGCCCCGCCTTGCGCAGATAGCCCGCGACCAGCTGCGCGAGGTCGACCTCGTCGTCGACCACCAGGACGCGGCCCGTAGGCGGTGGGGGCATGTCGGCTCCTTCGGCAGGGCCGCCCGTCCAGGACCGGGCGGCGGGGCACGGATCAGTCGTGGACGGGTTCGCCGGTGATCCGGTGGTCGGCGTGGTTGAAGATCTCGCGGATCAGGCGGACCAGGTGCCCGTCGGGCACGGAGTAGATCACGTGCCGGCCGTCCTTGTGCGTCTCGACCATCCCGGACAGCCGCAGCTTGGCCAGGTGCTGGCTCACCACGGTGCGGGGCGCCCCCGTGGCTCGGGTGAGCTCCGTGACGCTGCGGGGTCCGTGGGTCAGCAGCCACAGCAGGTGGAGGCGTGTCGGCTCGGCCAGCATCCGCAGCGTCGTGCTCGCGGCCGCCAGGTGCTCCGGGCCCGGATCCACCTCGTGACGCAGGGACGCGGCGCCCGCGCTGGTCTCAGTCGTGGTGTTCACGGTTCCCATCCTCCCCCACCACGATGGTGCACGGCGGGTGCCGCGGCCAGGAGACGGCCGCGGCACCGGCCCCGAGGGCGGCGACCACCGTCAGCACGGCCGCCGACCAGCCCAGCCCCGAGGAGGCGCCGATCCACCCGGCCACCGGATAGGTGAGGATGAAGCAGGCGTGGGAGAGGGAGAACTGGGCCGTGAAAACGTACGGCCGGGTGGCCTCGTCCGCGGCGTCGCGCAGCAGGCGGGCCGAGGGCGTGAGCACCGCCGAGGTGGCCGCGCCCAGCAGCGCCCACAGGCCCAGCAGCGCCCACCACCCGGTGTCCGCACCGGCCCGGAAGGACAGGATCGTGGTGGCCAGCATCACCGGCGGGATGGTGCCCGCGCCGGTGAGCATCACCAGCCGGTTGCCGAACCGCTCCAGCGCCGCGGGAGCGCACAGCGCCACCACCATGGACCCGATGCCGAAGGCCGCCAGGGCGACCGCCAGGTCCGTCTCGGGACGCCCCAACACCTCACGGACGTAGACCACCGTGTTCACCAGCACCAGGGCGGTCGGGGCTGCCACCGCGAGGTCCAGGGCCAGCAGGGAGCGCAGGTGCGGGCTGCTCCAGAAGATCCGCACCCCCAGAGTGGTCCGGTACCACACGGACCCCTGCTCTCCGGGCCCGGCCGCCCCTGCCGGCAGCGCTGCGGCGAGCACCAGCACAGCGGAGACCACGAAACCTCCGGCGGTGCCCAGGAACAGGTCGTGGTAGGTGAGCACGCTCAGCGCCACCGCGGCCAGTGCCGGGCTGACCAGCGCCTCCAGGTCGTACGCCAGCCGCGAGAGGGACAGGGCGCTCGTGTAGTCCCGCTCCCGCGGCAGCACGGCCGGGATCACCGACTGGAACGCCGGGGTGAAGGTCGCCGAGGCCGCCTGCAGCACGAACACCACCGCGTAGACCTGCCACACCTCGCTGATCAGCGGCAGGCACAGGGCCATCGCCGCCCGGACGATGTCGGCGCCGATCAGGACCGGCTTCACGGGCAGACGGGCCACCACGGCGTTGACCACGGGGGCCACCCCCACGTAGGCGATCATCTTGATCGCCAGTGCCGTGCCCAGCACCGCCCCGGCGCGGGCTCCGGCCAGGTCGAAGGCCAGCAGTCCCAGTGCCACGGTCAGCAGACCGGTGCCGAGCAGCGCCACCACCTGGGCGGTGAACAGCCGCCGATAGACCCTGTTCCCCAGAACGGTCAGCATGGGACCCCTTTGCGTGCACACGTGCGCTGATATGCACGTCTACGGTAGCAGGGGCCGATCGCTCATGACCGCCCGTCGCACGGAGGGCCGGTGGGCCGGGGCACGGGGCGGACCGGGCCGCCCCTGCTCCTGCTCCTGCTCCTAGGCGCAGTCCAGCGCGGTGCGCAGCGCCTCGAGGTTGTCGCGCATGACCTGCTGGTAGTCGGCGCTCTCGTCGGACTGGTTCTCCACCGGGTCCAGGACCGCCGTCTCGATCCCGTGCTCGGCCGCCAGGGTCTCGGCGACCTTCGGGTTGACCAGGGACTCCGAGAACACGGTGGTGACGCCCTCGGCCTCGACCACCTTGCCGATCTCGGCCAGCCGGGCCGGGGAGGGCTCGGTGTCGGGGTCGAGCCCGGAGATGGCCACCTGCTCGAGGTCGTACTTGTCCGCCAGGTACCCGTAGGCGTCGTGGGAGACCACGATGGTGTCCCGCTCACAGGTGGCCAGCCCCTCGGTGAACTCCTCGTCCAGGGCGGCCAGCTCCTCGGCCAGCTCCTCGGCGTTGGACTCGTAGGCCGCGGCGTTGTCCGGGTCGACCTCGGCCAGCTCGTGGGCGACCTCCGTGGCCACCGCGGCGAGCCGGTCCGGGTCCAGCCAGAAGTGCGGGTCCTCCCCCTCGTGGCCGTGCCCGTCGTCACCGGCGGGCTCCTCGGCGGGCTTCTCCTCGCTGTGCGCCTCTCCGCTGTAGGACGCCTCGGCCGCCTCGTGCTCCTCGGCGGAGTGGGCCTCCTCGCCCTCCACCCCGGCGTGCACCGCGTCGAGGGCGTGCTCGGGGGCGGCCTGGGCCACGGCGTCGTCGACCGCCGGCTGGAACCCGGACAGGTACACCACGGCGTCCGCGGTGCGCAGTCCGTCGACGGCGGCGGGGGACAGCTCCAGGTCGTGCGGCTCGGCACCGGCGGGGGTCAACGACTCCACCTGCACGAGGTCCCCGCCGACGCGCTCAGTGACGTACTGCAGCGGGTAGAAGGAGGCCTGCACGCTCAGAGTCTCCCCGGCGTCACCCGCGGTGGCGGTCGACGGGTCACCCGAGCCGGAGGCGCAGGAGGACAGGGCGAGAGCGGCGGTCAGGGACAGCGGGACGACGAGGGCACGCGACAGGGTCATGAGAACAATTCTCAGTCAATCTGAGAATCATTGTCAAAACAGCCGCGATGGGCCGACCCTCAGACGTCGTGCCGGCACGCCTCGCAGGTCCCGTGGAGTTCGATGGCGTGGGAGACCTCGGTGAACCCGTGCCGGCGGGCGGTCTGGGCGGCCCACCGCTCGACGGCGGTCTCGGCCACCTCCACGGTGCGGCCGCAGCGGCGGCACACCAGGTGGTGGTGGTGCTCGGTGCGCCGGCACCGGCGGTACCGGGTCTCCCCGCCGGGGGCGGCGAGGGCGTCGACCTCCCCGGCCTCGGCCAGGGCGCCGAGGTTGCGGTAGACGGTGGCGAGGGAGACGGACTCCCCCTGTTCCCCCAGCAGGGCGTGGAGCTGCTGGGCGGAGCGGAACTCCGGGGTCCGTTCGAGCAGCTCGGCCAGGGCGGAGCGCTGCCGGGTGGTCCGGGACACGGTCACGCTCCTCGCAGCTGGAGGTCGTCCTCGACGTCGTGGAGGCGATCCGGCGCGCCGTGGCGCCGGGCGCGCCCCAGGAGGGGGCGGAGGAGCAGCGCCAGCACGTAGCAGGCGATGGCCAGCACCACGATCGTGGCCCCGGGGGACAGCGGGTGGAAGTAGGTGATGGACAGGCCGGTGACGCAGACCCCGACCCCGACGGCCATGGCCGTCCCCATGGTCCCGGCGAAGGAGCGGGTGACCAGCTGGGCCACGGCCACCGGGACGATCATCACGGCGGAGACCAGGAGGACGCCGACCACGCGCATCGACACGGAGACGGTCAGGGCGGCCATGACGGCCACCATGATGTTCAGCGCCCGCACCGGCAGACCGGTGGCGAGGGCGAACTCCTCGTCGTGGCACAGGGAGAACAGCGCCGGGCGCAGTCCGAGCCCGAGGCCGAGGACCACCGCGGCCAGCCCGGCGGTGAGCCAGACGTCCAGGGGGGTGACGGTGGCGATGGACCCGAAGAGGTAGCCGGTGAGGTTCGCCGACGTGCCGCCGGCCAGCCCGATCAGCAGCACGCCACCGGCGATGCCGCCGTAGAACAGCAGGGCCAGCGCCACGTCGCCGCTGGTGCGCCCCTTGGTGCGCATCACCTCGATGAGCACCGCGCCGATGACCGCGGCGACCACCGCCCCGGGCACGGCGAGGGCGTCGTGCGGGGTGAGTCCGGCCGCCGAGCCGGCCAGCCAGCCCATAGCAACCCCGGTCAGGGCGACGTGGCCGATGCCGTCGCCAAGCAGCGCCAGGCGCCGCTGGACCAGGTAGGTGCCGATCACCGGCGCGGAGACGCCCACGAGGGCGGCGATCAGCAGGCCGCGCTGCATCAGCGGACTGGCCAGCATGGCGGCGAGGGTCTCGATCATGGTCACTGGGGCTTTCCGTGGAGATCGGGGGCGGTCGGGACGGCGGAGTGCTCGTCCCCGTGGGGGTGCAGGTGCTCGTGATCGGGGGCGTCGTGCCCGGGGGCCGGCAGCGGAGGGCTGCCGTCGTGGACGATGCGCCCGTGGCGCAGCACCACGGCGCGGTCCAGCAGGGGGGCCAGCTCGCCCAGCTCGTGGAGCACCACCAGGAGCGTGGTGCCGTCGGCCTGCAGCTGCGCCAGGATGCGGGCCATGGCCTCCTTGGAGACCTGGTCCACCCCGGACAGGGGCTCGTCCAGCAGCAGCAGCCGGGGCCGCCGCACCAGCGCCCGGGCGATCAGCACCCGCTGCTGCTGGCCGCCGGAGAAGATCGCCACGCTCTCGCCCGCCCGGTCGGCCAGTCCCACCTGCTCCAGGGCGTCGAGGCACGCGCGCCGGGCCCCGGGGCCGGGGCGGAGGCGCCGGCGTCCCGTCAGCCCCGAGGCCACGACCTCGAGCGCGGTGGCCGGCACCCCGGCGCCGACGCCGACGCGCTGGGGGACGTAGCCGATGCGCGACCACGGCACGGCCCGGCGCGCGCCGGTGACGTCGGCGCCGAACAGCCGGGCCTCGCCGGAGTCGACGGGCACGATGCCGAGCAGGGACTTGATGAGGGTCGACTTCCCGGAGCCGTTGCCGCCCATCAGGGCCACGGCCTCGCCCTCGGCCACGGCGAGGTCCACCCCGCGCAGCACCGGAGTGGCGCCCAGGACCACGGTGAGGTCCTCCGTGCGGATCGCCGAGCGGTCCGCGGGGGCCGGTGCCTCCGGCGTGGATCGAAGTTTCATGAGAGCCATTCTCAAGAAAATGAGAACGATGGTCAATTCGGCACGGTTCCGCGGCGGACCGGTGCCTCCGGGATCAGCGCCGCGCCGGCTGCACGGCGGACCGCACGGCGTCCTCCCCGCGGCGCGGAACGGACAGCGCGGCAGGAGACGCCGTGGCGGCAGGTCCCGTCTCGGCAGGTCCCGCCTCGGCAGGCCCCCGCCCAGGACGGGCCGTCCGCCGCGCGACGTCGGCGCTGGAGACGGAGACCGTCAGGACGGAGGCGAGCACCAGGGCACCCGCGGGCCCGAGCACGGTCCAGGGGGCGCGCTCGACGTAGCCGATGCCCTCGGTCAGCAGCAGCCCCCACTCCGGGGCCGGCGGCTGCTGCCCCAGGCCCAGGAAGCCGAGGCCGGCAATGGCCAGGGCGGTGCCGGGCAGGCGCAGGACCGCGTGCCGGGTCACCTCCGGCAGCAGGGTGGGCAGGACGGTCCCGGCCAGGATGCGGGTCCGGCCCACCCCGAGCAGGGGCAGCACCCGGACGTAGGGCCGGGCCGAGATCTCGGCCACGAGGGCGGCGGTGTGGGCGGCCAGCGGTGCCCAGCTCACCAGGATGACGGCCAGGGCGGCCCCGGCCGCGGAGGGGCCGGCCACCGCCACGACGAGGATGCCGGCGATGATCGGCGGTGCCGCGTTGGTGACCTCGACGGGCCCGGTGGACCACGTCCCGGTCATCCCGACGGCCAGACCGATGACCAGGCAGGCAGCGACCACGACCAGGGCCAGGCCCAGGGTGTCCAGGGCGCCGTGGCCCACGCGGGCCAGGACGTCGCGGCCGGACGCGTCGGCCCCCAGCGGGAGCGCCCAGGCGGGCGCCTCGAGCCGCCCGTGGGCGGAGGCGTAGGGGTCCCGGAGCAGTCCGGCGACGACGAGTCCCAGCAGCAGGGCCCCCGAGACGGCCGGCACCGTCCACCACGCCCGGCGCCGCCCCGAGGGCGGCCCCGGGACGGGCAGGTCCCCGGAGCGGGCGGCCGGCCCCAGCAGCGCCCGGCGGGCCAGGGCGGCCAGCGCCCCGCACAGTGCGGCGAGCACGAGCAGGAGCAGGATCCCCGCCTGCAGAGCGGGGATGTCCTGGGCCGCCGCGGCCCCGAGCAGGGTCCGGCCCAGGCCGGGGATCGCGAAGACCTCCTCGACCGGCACCGCCCCGCCGGTGAGTCCGACGACGACGAGGGCGATCTGCCCGATCACCCCGGGCAGGGACCGGTGCAGCGCCGCGAGCGCGATCCGCGGCCGGGAGTGCCCGGCCACGGCCCAGGTGTGCACCCAGCGCTCGGTGAAGGCGCCGGCCAGGGCGGTCGAGAGCAGCCGGCCGATCAGCCCGCCCCCGGGCAGGCCGAGCGCCAGGGCCGGGAGCACCACGTGCTCGGGCCCCTGCCATCCATAGGGCGGGAGCCAGCCCGCCCAGACGGCCACGACGATCAGCAGCACCGCCGCCAGCAGGAACTCCGGCAGCGCGGTCAGCGCGGCGGCCGCCGCCCCGGCCCCGCGGGCGGGGCGCCCGGCGAGCCCGCTGCGGACGGTGGGCACACAGGTCAGGGCGGCCACGAGCAGGGCGACGAGCAGGGCCGCGCCCATCAGCGTCAGGGACACCCCCATGGCCTCCAGGACGCCGGGCAGGACCGGACGCCCGCTGATCCAGGACGTGCCGAGGTCCCCGGTGAGCACCCCGGACGCCCACTCGGCGAAGACGGCGATCGGGCCGCCGTCCAGGCCCAGCTCGGCGCGGATCTGGGCCAGCACCTCCGGGGTGGCCGGCCGGTCCGCGTAGCGGGCGCGCAGCACCGTGTACTCCGGGCTGCTGCCCGAGAGCCACGGCAGGGCCCCGATCAGCACGACGACGGCGGCGAAGGCCGCGGCGCGGGAGATCAGGGCCGCCGCCCCTCCCCGTCCCCTCACCCGGCCCTTCACACGGCCCGTCACTCGGAGACGGCGGTCTCGGCCGTGATCAGCTCGCGCTCGCGCGGATCGCGGACCGCGCCCTCCACGCCGCTCTGCTCACCCTGGATGACGCGCTCGTGCAGCATCGGGATCGCCGCGTCCTCGGCCAGGATCGCCGCTTCGGCGGCCATGATCGCCTCCTGGCGCTCCTCGCCGGGAGCGGCCTGCTCCGCGGCGGTCAGGGCGTCGTCGACGGTCCCTGAGCAGAACCGGGAGAGGTTGAACGAGCCCTCGCAGCCGAAGTCGCTGACCATGTAGGCCACGGGGTCGCCCGAGTCGAGCACCGTGGCGCGGGAGAGGATGAAGGCGTCGAAGTCGCCGTCCAGGGCGTCGGCCTCGATGTACTGGTACTCGCGCACCTCGAGCTCGACCTCGAAGCCGGCGGCCTCGAGCTGCTGCTGGAGCTGGACGGCGACCTCGGGCAGCTCGGCCCGGTCGGTGAAGGTGCCGATGGTGATCGTCCGCCCGGCCGGGTCCCCGGCCTCGGCGCGGTCGGCCAGCGCCTCGCGGTAGGCGTCGGCGTCCCGCTCCTCCGCGGCGTAGGGGATCGCCGGGCCCAGCAGTCCCGCGGCCACGTCGGCCCGGCCCTCGTAGACCCCGTCCACGATGCGCCGCGGGTCCAGGGCCTCCCGGGCGGCGGCGCGCAGGGCGGGGTCGGCGAACGGCCCGTCCTCGGTGTTGAGGTAGAGCGTGTTGGTCCGCGGCATCGGCACTTCCTCGAGGAGGTCCTCCTCGACCTGGGCGGCCTGGCCCACGGGCACGGCCTCGACGACGTCGGCCTCGCCGGTGCGCAACGCGGCGGCCCGGGTGGCGCCGTCGGGCACGAAGGACACGTCGATGCCGGCCGCCGCCGCGGCGCCGGCCCAGTGGTCGTCGTAGCGCTCCAGGGTGGCCCCGGAGGTGCCGTCCACGGCGGTGAGCTCGAACGGACCCGTGCCGTGACCCACCGGGGTCACGGCGGTGCCCTCGTAGGCGGCCGGGGCCAGGACCGACAGCTGCGGGCTGGACAGCCGCTGCGGGACCAGCGGGTCTGTCCCGGCGGTGGTGACCCGCACGGTGTCGCCCTCGGCCGCCACGCTCATCTCCACCCCGTCGAGGATGCGCGGGGCCGGCTCCGCCTCCACCGCCCGGGCCAGGGAGGCGGCGGCGTTCTCCGCGGTGAGCTCGGTGCCGTCGTGGAAGGTGACGCCGTCCCGGATCGTGAAGGACCAGGTGGTGTCGTCGAGCTGCTCCCACTCGGTGGCCAGCATCGGCTGGGCTTCCCCGGCCTCGTCCAGCCGGACCAGCGTCTCGGCGGTGGACCAGCGGGAGAGCTTGAAGGCGTCGTCGCTCAGCGGGGACAGCCCCGAGCGCGGCGGCTGCAGCATGGCGAGCTCGATCCGGCCGTCGGTCGAGCCGCCGGCTCCCCCGGTGGAGGAGGTGCCGGAGCCCTCGGCGAAGCAGCCGGTGAGCAGCAGCAGGCTGACCGCGGCGAGGCCGAGGCCGGTGCGACGAGCGGCGGGACGGGGAGCGGAGGGGCGGGGTGGCATCAGGAGGCCCTTTCGGCGTGGTGATCGGTGGTGGGTGACAGGGATGGTGCGGCCGCCGGCTCAGGGGCCAGGTGCGGAACCGCATCCACCAGCTCCTGCGTGGTCGGGTGGCGCGGCGCCTCGAGCAGCCGGTCGACGGGGCCCTCCTCCACCACCTGCCCGCGGTCGAGCACCAGCGCGCGGTGGCACAGGAAGCGGACCGCGGTGAGGTCGTGGGAGACGAACAGCAGCCCCAGTCCTTCCTGGACGTGCTGCTCCCTGAGCAGGTCCAGCACCTGGTGGCGCAGCGGCAGGTCGAGGCCGCTGACCGCCTCGTCGGCCAGGAGGATCCGCGGCCGGGTCACCAGGGCCCGGGCGATCGCCACGCGCTGGGCCTGACCGCCGGAGAGCTCGTGGGCGCGCCGGTCCAGGTGCTCGGCGCCCAGGCCGACCCGTTCCAGGGCGTCCCGGACCATTCGGGCGTGGTCGCCCGCGATGCGGAAGCGGCGCAGCGGTTCCCGCAGCTGGCGTTCGACGCTGCGCCGCGGGTCCAGGCTGGACGCGGGGTCCTGCGGGACGTACTGCACGGCCTGCCTGGCCCGCCGGAGCTGCTGCCGGCCGGTCAGGGGAACGCCGTCGAAGAGGATCTCGCCCCGGTCTGGGCGCTCGACGCCCAGCAGCAGGGACAGCAGCGTGGACTTGCCCGATCCGGAGGGGCCGACCAGGCCCAGCGACTCCCCATCGCGCACCGCGAGGTCGACGCCGCGCACCGCGGCCACGGCGCCGGAGCGCGTGCCGTAGCTCCTGGTGAGCCCGACACCGTGCAGTACGGCGGGTTCCGCCGCCCGGCTCACGAGGCCACGCCCAGCGAGGCGGCAACCGGCGGAGCCGCAGCGGAACGGAGACCGGTGCGGGCGGCCTCGACCAGGGCCGCCGTGAAGGGCGCCTGCGGCGATCCGACCACCTGCTGGATCGGACCGGACTCGACGACCCGTCCCCGGTCCAGGACGACGACGTCGTCGCACAGGTCGGCGGCGACCGCCAGGTCGTGGGTGACGAACAGCAGCCCGCCGCGGCCTGCGCCGGTGCACCGGCGCAGGGCCTCGACCACGTGGCGCTGGCTGATCATGTCCAGCGCCGTGGTCGGCTCGTCGGCCACCAGCAGGTCCGGTGCGGCGGCCATGGCGAGCGCCAGGCACACCCGCTGCCGCTGCCCGCCCGACAGCTGGGAGGGGTGGGCCCGCAGGATCCGCGCCGGGTCCTCGAAGCCGACCTCGCGGAGCAGATCCGCCACGACCCGGCCGGCGGCCGCCGCACCGAGCCGGCGCCGGCGGGCCACGGCGGGCAGCAGCTGCCGGTCCAGGCGCACCACGGGGTTCAGCGCGGCCTGGGAGTCCTGGAAGACCGCGGCCATTCCCGGACGCCGCCCGGGAGCTTGCCGCCACGGCAGCTCACGGCCGGCGGCGCGCAGGGAGCCCTGCACGCCGAAGTGGTGTCCGAGCAGACCCAGCAGGGCCAGGACCGTCAGGGACTTCCCCGAGCCCGAGGCGCCGAGCAGGGCCACCCGCCGACCCGGGGGCACCTGGAAGCCCACACCCTGCAGCAGCGGCCGTCCGGCCAGGGCCACGTCGAGCCCCCGCACGTCCACTCCGGTCGCACCGCGCATGCTTCCCCCTTGCCAAAACCGGTCTCAACGAGTTCTTATGGTAATGAGTTTCATTCTCAACAACAAAACCGGCGGCAGCGCGTTTAGGAGCCGCCGGCCCGCCACCTCGTTCGCCGACCCAGGAGGGCACCCGATGACCCGCAAGAGCGCCCCGCGCAGGACCAGCACCGACGCCAGCGGTCCCCTGGTCGCGGTCTGCCAGGGTCACCGGTGCGCCGGCCTGCGCCGGATGACCGGGACCGCCGAGCAGGCGGAGGACCTCCAGGAGGTGGTCAGGGGCACGGCCGGGGCCGTCCTGATCTCGTCCCCGTGCCTGGGCCGGTGCGAGATGGCCGCGCTGGTCGCCGTCGCACGGCGGGACGGGCCCAGCGGGCACGTGGGTCCCACCGTGTGGCTGAGCGGGCTGGAGGACGTCCAGCGGGCGGAGGCGCTGAACCGCTGGGTCGCCTCCGGCGGTCCGCAGCGGATCCACCAGCCCGAGCACGGCGCACCGCCGTCCTTGCGGGACGCCGTGAGCGGCTTCGGCCCCCCGCCCGCCGTGTCCCGCCGCACCCGCTGAGCCGTCAGCGCGGCGGAGGCGGGACGCTCGGCTCGGCGAGGCCGGAGCACGCGCCGGAGACGGAGAGACAGCCCCGGCGTGACCGGCAGCGGCGGCCGGCGCCGACCGGTTCGTCCGCCCCCTCCGTGGCCGGGGGTTTCTTCACGGAATCTTCAACGCCCAGGACTTCACGACGCCGGATCGGCAGTTTACTGTCGGTTGCACGGCGGTCCGGTTCCGACCGGTCCGCACCACGGCAGGACGGACGAAGGAGCGAGACCATGACCCACGTGACCTCGATGCTCGAGACCTACCCGAAGGACCTGGGGAACATCGACCGGCAGAAGCTGGCCGAGTGCATCGCGGCGTGCTTCGAGTGCGCCCAGACCTGCACCGCCTGCGCCGACGCCTGCCTGGCCGAGGACATGGTCGCGGAGCTGACCGAGTGCATCCGCAAGAACCTCGACTGCGCCGACGTCTGCGCCGCCACCGGCAAGGCACTCTCCCGTCAGACCGGCAACAACGCCGAGGTCGGCCGGGCCCTGCTCGAGGCGTGCCGCACCGCGTGCAAGGCCTGCGGGGACGAATGCGCCGAGCACGCCGAGATGCACGAGCACTGCAAGGTCTGCGCCGAGGCCTGCCGCCGCTGCGAGCAGGCCTGCGCCGACCTCCTCACCTCGATGGGCTGAGCCCGGCGGGGCGCCGGTCCGGGCGCGGCGCGGATCCGCGCACCGGGCTTCCCCACTCTCGCCGGGCCTCAGCGGGCCTCAGCGGACCTCAGCGGGCCTCGAGGGTGCCCATCATGCCGAGGTCCTCGTGGTCGAGGATGTGGCAGTGGTAGACGCTGCGGCCGGCGAAGTCGTCGAAGGCCACCCGGACCGTCACCTCCCCGAAGGCCGGGACGTTGACCACGTCCTGCCACCGCGGTCCGGAGACCTCCTGGCCCGCCTCGGCCACGACCTGCATCGGCCACACGTGCAGGTGCACCGGGTGGTCCATGGGGCTGGAGTTGGTCAGGGTCCACTCCTCCACGGTGCCCACCCGGACCCGCTGGTCGGTGCGCCCGGCGTCGAACTCCCGGCCGTCGATCGTGAAGGACATCATCTGCCCGGGGCCGCGCATGCCGCCCATCATCCCGCCCATGCCCATGCCCATGCCCATGCCCATGGCGAAGTCCAGGGTGCGCCGGGCCTCGACCGGCTCCTCGCGCAGGTCCCGCGGCGCCGGCCCCGCGGGCACGGGCCCGGCCTGCTCGACCGGGTCCCCGGCGACCTCCAGGGTGAGCAGCTCGACCGGACCGCCGGAGCCGGGACGGTCCCCGCCCGGGCCCGTCATGCCGTTCATCATCCCGTCCATGCTGCCGCGGTCCACCGGGGTGGCCACCAGGGTGGAGGTGCCAGCCCGGGCGTCCACCAGCAGCTCCACCCGGTTGCCCGGCGCCAGGGTCACGTCGGTGACCTCGAGCGCCTCGGGCAGCCGGCCGACGTCACGGCCGGAGAGCCGCAGGTCCTGCCCGTCCAGGCTCAAGCGCAGGAACCGGGACGGGCAGGCGTTGACGACCCGCCACAGTTCCCGCTCCCCGGGTGCCGCGGTGGCCCCGGGACGGACCTGACCGTTGACCAGCACGCTCTGTCCCTCCCGGCCCATCATCTGCTCCGGCGGGGAGACCTCGGCGAGGTTGCCGGAGGCGTCCAGGGTGAGGTCGGAGATCACCAGCACCCGCTCCCGGGCCACCGGGACGGGGTCGGGGTCCTCGACCACGATGGCCCCGTAGAGCCCGGCGGCGAGCTGGTCGGCCACGTGCCCGTGGTGGTGCGGGTGGTACCAGTAGGTGCCCGGCGTGTGGTCGTCCGGGAGGGCGAACTCGTAGTCGAAGGAGTCCCCGGGGGCGATGCTCACGAAGGGGTTGTCCCCGTTGCCCTCTGGGGAGACGTGCAGACCGTGCACGTGCAGGTTCGTCGGGTCGTCCAGGCCGTTGGTCATCGCCACCCGGAGCGTGTCGCCGGGGCGGACCCGCAGGGTGGGCCCGGGCAGGGAGCCGTTGAACGCCTGCACGTGCGCGGTGCGCGCCCCGATCCGCACCCGGGCGGGGGCGGCTTCCAGGGCCAGGTCCAGGGCCCCGTCCCGGCTGGACAGCACCTCGGGCTGCAGCAGCTCCCGGCCGCCGCCGAGGGCCTCGCCCCCGCCGCCGGTCCACCACAGCCCGGCCCCGCCCACGGCCGCGGTGCCGGCGCCGGCCGCGCCCAGGGCCAGCAGCTGCCGGCGGGTCAGCGGGCTCACCGGTCGCCCTCCTCCAGGGTCCGCAGCCGCTCCCGGTACTCCTCGGTGCTGATCTCCCCGCGGGCGTAGCGCTCCTCGAGGATCTCCCGGGACCGGCGCGGACCCGCGCCCGTCGGCGGCGGGGCGCTACCGCCCTGCCGGGTCCCGCCGCCCGAGTTCCCGGTGAGCAGCTTCACGAGCACGACGACCAGCACCACTGTGCCCACGATCAGCAGGAGCCAGAAGATCCACATCCAGCCCATGCCCCCTCCCATGCCGTCGCCCCACATCATCGCGGTCCTCCTTCATCGATCGGTTCGTTGCTTCCTGCAGAGCGCCGCACGAGTGCGACGACGCCGGTCACCGGGGCGGTCAGGAACCGTCCGGCAGCTCCTGGAGCATCTGCTCCATCTCGGCGATCTCCGCCTCCTGGTCTGCGACCACCTGGCGGGCGAGCTCGACGGCCTGCGGGTTCTGCCCCTGCTCGACCTGGTCCTGGGCCATCTCGACCGCGCCCTCGTGGTGGACGGTCATCTGCTCCAGGTACAGCTGGGCGGCCCCGGCGCCCTGGGCGTCCTCGAGGGCGGACATGTCCTCCTCGCTCATCATCCCGCTCATGCCCGCCCCGGAGCCGTGGTCCATGCCGTCCATGTCCTCGGCGTCGGCCAGGGGCTCGGCCTCCCAGGCGGTGAGCATGTCGTTCATGCGCTCGATCTCCGGGCCCTGGGCGTCGATGACTCTCTGGGCGAACTCGGCGACCTCGGCCGGGACGTCGTCCTTGGCCAGCAGCATCTCGCTCATCTCCACGGCCTGCTCGTGGTGCGGGAGCATCATCTGGGCGAACATCACGTCCGCGTCGTTGTGCTCGGCGGCGATCGGCTCGCCGGAGGCCGCACCGGTGCTGGTGGCCGCAGGGGCGGAGGCCGCGGGGGCAGCGGTCTCCGCGTCCGTGCCGGCGCCCTCCTGGGCGCCGCTGGTGCCGCAGCCGGCCAGGGCGAGGGCCGAGGCCAGGGCGAGGGTGGTGAGGGTGGTGGAACGCTTCACGGTGGGTGTCCTTCTCTTCGGTTCGGGGGTTCGGGGGTTCGGGGGTTCGGTCTCGGGGGGTCGGGGTGGTTCAGCGGGCGGGGACGGTGCCGGCCTGCTCGGGGGCCCGGCGGTCCTCGGTGCCGACGGCGGCCAGATGGGCCGGGGCGAGGTCGAGGCGGCGCAGCAGCTGGGCGTTGAGCGCCACCACGATGGTGGACGCCGACATCAGCACCGCGCCCACGGCCGGGGACAGCACGATCCCGATCGGGGCGAGCACCCCGGCGGCCAGTGGCACGGCGACGACGTTGTAGCCGGTGGCCCAGACCAGGTTCTGGATCATCTTCCGGTAGCTGGCCCGCGACAGCTCGATCATCGACAGCACGGACCGGGGGTCGTTGCCGGCCAGGACCACCCCGGCCGACTCCATGGCCACGTCGGTGCCGGCGCCGATGGCGATGCCGACCTCGGCCCGGGCCAGGGCGGGGGCGTCGTTGACGCCGTCGCCGACCATCGCCACGGTCATCCCCCGGGACTGGAGCTCGACGACCTTGGTGTCCTTGTCCTGCGGGAGGACCTCGGCGAAGACCTCGTCGATGCCGAGCTCGGCGCCCACGGCCTCGGCGACCTGGCGGGCGTCGCCGGTGATCATCGCCACGCGCACCCCCCTGTCCTGCAGGGCGGCCACGGCGGCGCGGGACTCGGGGCGGACCTTGTCCTCCAGGGCCAGGGCACCGATGACCGCTCCGTCCCGGAGGACGTGGAGCACCCCGGCGCCGCGCGCCACCCACTCACGGGTGGTACCGGCGATCGTCGCCGGCGTGGACAGGCCGAGCTCGCGCAGCATGTTGGGTCCGCCGACCGTGATCTCGGCGCCGTCCACCGTGGCGCGGACGCCGCGGCCGGTGGCCGACCGGAGGTCGGTGCCGCGCAGGCCCAGCCACTGCGCCTCGGGGTCCTGGGCGGCCGCGGTGACGATGGCGCGGGCCACGGGGTGCTCGCTGTCGGCCTCGGCCGCCGCCGCCAGCGCCAGGAGCTCGCCCTTCGAGGTGCCGGGGACCGGGACCGCGCCGGTGACCGCGTGCGCGCCCTCGGTGAGGGTGCCGGTCTTGTCGAAGAGCACCACGTCGATGGTGCGCATCCGCTCCAGGGCCAGCCGGTCCTTGATCAGCACCCCGGCCTTCGCCGCGCGCTCGGTGGAGATGGCGATGACCAGCGGGATCGCCAGGCCCAGGGCGTGGGGGCAGGCGATGACCAGCACGGTCACGGTCCGGATCACCGCGTCGTCCGGACTGCCCAGCAGCGTCCAGGCGACGGCGGTGAGGATGCCGGCGGCCAGGGCGAACCAGAACAGCAGCGCGGCGGCACGGTCGGCCAGGGCCTGGGCCCGGGAGGAGGACTCCTGGGCGGCCGCGACCATCCGCTGGATCCCGGCCAGGGCGGTGTCGGCGCCGACGGCCTCCACCCGCACGCGCACGGTGGTGTCGGTGGCCACGGTCCCGGCGACCACCGTGTCGCCGGGTGCCCGGCTGACGGCCTTGGACTCGCCGGTGATCATGGACTCGTCGAACTCGGCCGTCCCCGCGACGATCTCCCCGTCGGCCGGGACCCGGGCCCCGGGACGGATGAGCACGACGTCGCCCACGGCCAGCTCGGCGACGGGCACGGTGACGGTGTCGCCGTCGACGACCTTCTCGGCCTCGTCGGGCAGCAGCGCGGCCAGGGCGTCCAGGGCGGAGGACGCCGCGCCGAGGGCGCGCATCTCCATCCAGTGGCCCAGCAGCATGATGACCACCAGCAGGGCCAGCTCCCACCAGAAGTCGAGGTCGAACCCGCCGATCCCCAGGGTGGTGACCCAGGAGGCGACGAAGGCGACGGTGATGGCCATGGCGATCAGCAGCATCATCCCCGGCTGCCGGCTCTTCAGCTCGGTGAGTCCGCCCTTCAGGAACGGCGCCCCGCCGTAGACGAAGATGACGGTGCCCAGCACGGGAGGGACCCAGGTGGAGCCCGGGAACCCGGGAACGGAGTAGCCCAGCAGGTGCCCGACCATCGGGCTGAAGACCACCACGGGGACCGCCAGCACGAGACTGAGCCAGAACTTGTTCCGGAACATCGCCGTGGAGTGCCCGGCGTGCTCGCCGTGGGTGTGGACCTGGTGGTCCTCGTCCACCGCCGAGTGGGCGTGCTCGTGCGGCATGGCCTGTCCGTGGGTGCCGGCATCGGCGTGCTGCTCGTGGCCGTGGGCGTCCGCGGGCTGCTCCGGGGCGGCGGGGCGGCCGTGGTCCTGGTGCGGGGAGCGCATGATCTTCCTCCTGCGAGAACTGGTGTCCGCTCGGTGGGGACCGAGGTGGGCCTGCTCCTCCTAGGTATATACCCCTAGGGGGTATAAGGCAAGGTGTGTCATCGGGTGATCCCGGCC
This sequence comes from Kocuria sp. WN036, assembly GCF_002287015.1. Classification (NCBI taxonomy): domain Bacteria; kingdom Bacillati; phylum Actinomycetota; class Actinomycetes; order Micrococcales; family Micrococcaceae; genus Kocuria; species Kocuria sp. WN036. Next base: position 59,583 of record NZ_NSKF01000009.1, on the reverse strand, counting down.
GGCTCCGGCCCCGCCCGCTGACGGGAGGGCAGCTCCACGGTGAAGGCCGTCCCGGCCCCGGGCCCGGGGGACGTGACGGTCAGCGTCCCGCCGTGGGCCTCGACCAGGGCCCGGGAGATGGTCAGGCCGATCCCGGAGCCGCCGTGGTCGCGGTCCCGGGCGCTGTCCCCGCGCCAGAAGCGCTCGAACACCCGGGACAGGTGCTCGGCGGCGATGCCGTCGCCGGTGTCGGCAACGGTGACGGCCACCTGCCCCGGATCCCGCCGGACGACGCCGAGGGAGACCTGCCCGCCGGGCGGTGTGTGGCGCAGGGCGTTGGTGAGCAGGTTGCCCAGCACCTGCCCCATCCGCTGCCGGTCCACGTCCACCACCCCGGCGTCGTCGTCGACGTCCAGGACGAGCCGCACGCCCTTGGCGGCGTACGCCTCCCGGTGGGCCTCCGCGGCGGAGCGGGCCAGGTCGCTGGCCGGCTGCGAGGCGCGGTCCAGGTCGATCCGGCCCTCCTCGGCCCGGGAGACGTCGTGGATGTCCTCGACCAGCCGGGTGAGGCGTCCGAGCTGGTCGGTCACGAGCTCGCCGGTGGCCTCGTCCCACTGCGCCACCCCGTCCTGCAGCGCCTCGCAGTAGACGGTGAGCACCGAGATCGGGGTGCGCATCTCGTGGGCGAGGTCCGAGAGCATCCGCCGCCGGAGCTCCTCGGTGCGCTCCAGCCGCTCGGCCATGGTGTTGAACGAGGCCGCCACGGCGTCCACCTCGACGCCGGCGCCGAGGGCCGGGACCCGGGTGTCGTAGCGGCCGCGGGACACGCCCCGCGCCGCCTCGGTGAGCGCGGCGAGGGGCCGCCGGAGGCGGCGGGTGAAGAGCCAGGTCACCGCCGCGGCGCAGATCACGGCGGTGCCCAGGGCCACGCCCAGGACGATGAGGCCGGCGTCCCGGTAGGCCCGCTCCACGTGGAGCAGCTCGGGGGAGTTCTCGGCGTGCCCGGCCATGATCAGGTGCTCGTGGAAGATCGCGGGTCCGGCCAGGGAGGCGACCGTCACGGCGGCGAGGATGCCGGCGGCCACCACGATGGCCTGGGCCAGGAAGAACCGGGAGGCCAGGCCGCGGGGGTGTCGTCGCCGGGTCACCGGGCCACCATCCGGTAGCCGACCCCGCGCACGGTGTCGACGAAGGCGGCCTGGTCCTCCCCGAGCTTCCGGCGCAGGTGCCCGATGTGCACGTCCACGATCCGCTCGTCGCCCACCCAGGACGGGCCCCACACGGTGTCGATGAGCCGGCGGCGGGTCAGCGCCTCGTGCGGCCGGGCCGTCAGGGCGGCCAGCAGCTCGAACTCGGTGCGGGTCAGCGCCACCGCCTCCCCGCCCACGCGTGCCTCGTGGGCCGCGAGGTCGACGGTCAGCTCGCCGAACTCCCGGGCGGGCTCGACCGGGGCCACCGTGGTGCGGGGCCGGCGCAGCACCGCGGCCACCCGGGCGACGAGCTCGCGGACGCTGAAGGGCTTCGTGATGTAGTCGTCGGCCCCGGCCGCCAGCCCGGCCAGCTTGTCCTCCTCGTCCCCGCGGGCCGTGAGCATCAGCACGTAGCACTCGGAGAAGCCCCGGATCCTGCGGCACACCTCGATGCCGTCCATCCCCGGCAGCCCCAGGTCCAGCACCACCACGTCCGGGCTCCGGTCGCGGGCGGCCTCCACGGCGTCGGGGCCGGTGTGGACGGTGGCGACCTCGTAGCCGCCGCGGGTCAGGTAGGTGGCGACCATCTGCGCCAGGGGCTTCTCGTCGTCCACCACCAGCACTCGCCCGGCCGCCGCGTCAGTGCCAGGATTCATGACTTCAGTGTCCTCCCCCGCCGCGGGGCGGCGGCGCCCGGGGGCGGTCCGCACGGGAATCTTCGCCAAACCTTCACGGAGCACGCCGCGGGACGGTGCGCCCCGGCCGCCTGCCGCCCGTCCGGGGAACCGGTGACCGATTCCGTCACCTGTCCGGCGACCCTGTCTCCCCCGGCGCCGGATTCCTAGAGTCGTGCCATGGGGACACGACGGAGCGCGGCGGCGGGCGCCCGGGGGGCCAGCGCGACCTGGGTGTGGTGGGACGCCCGCCGGGCCCACCGGACGGGTCCGGAGGCGCTCCGCCGGCGGCAGCGGGAGCGGCTGGCCGAGCTCGTGGCCTTCGCGCGGGAGCACTCCGCCTACTACCGGCGGCTCTACCAGGGGCTGCCGGAGCAGGTCGAGGACGTCACCTCCCTGCCGGTGACGGACAAGCGGCAGCTGATGGCCCACTTCGACGAGGTCGCCACGGACCCGGCCGTGACCCTGGCGGCGGTCCAGGAGTTCGTGGCGGACCCGGCCAGGATCGGGGAGCGGTTCGCCGGGAGGTACCTGGTGGCCACCACCGCCGGCACCACCGGCACCCGGGGTCTCTTCGTGCTCGACGACCGGTACCGGGCGGTGACCTCGGGGATGATGGCCCGGCTGTCCGCGGGCTGGCTGTCCGGGCGGGACCTGGTGCGGCTCACGGTGCACGGGGGCCGGTTCGCCGCGGTCGTGGCCACCGGCGGGCACTTCCTGGCCGTGGCCACCAGCACCCGGGAGATGCGGGAGCGACCGCGGCGCCACCGCCGGCTCAGGATCCTCTCGATCCACCGGCCGCTGCCCGAGCTGGTGGCCGAGCTCAACGCCTTCGGCCCGCTCATGCTCGGCGCCTACGCCAGTGTGCTGCGCCTGCTGGCCTCCGAGCAGGAGGCCGGGCGGCTGCGCCTGCGCCCGGTGCTGGTGCTCAGCACCGCCGAGGGTCTGCCGCCGGACGAGCGCACCCGGATCGAGCGGGCCTTCGGGGCGCCCGTGCGGGAGGTCTACGGGTGCACGGAGATCGGCTACGCGGCCTCGAGCTGCGCCCGGGGCTGGCTGCACCTGGTCGAGGACTGGGTCGTCCTCGAACCGGTCGACGCCGAGCACCGTCCCGTCCCGCCCGGGACCGTCTCGCACACGGTGCTGATGACGAACCTGGCCAACCGGGTCCAACCGATCATCCGCTACGACGTCGGCGACCGGGTCCTGATGAAGCCGGACCCGTGCGGCTGCGGGAACCCGGCCCCGGCCCTGCGGGTGCAGGGCCGGGCCTCGGACGTCCTCGCCTTCCCCGACGACGACGGGCGGGGCCTGGTCGCGGTGCCCCCGCTCGCGCTGGGGACCGTCATCGACCGCGTCCCGGGCGTGGAGCTGTTCCAGGTCGTGCAGACCGCCCCTGCCGGCCTGCGGGTGCGGCTGCTCCCGGCGGCCGGCGAGGACCCCGAGCAGGTGTGGGCCGCCGCGCTGAGCGCCGTCACCGATCTGCTCGGCGACCTGGGCCTGGGGCACGTCGCCGTCGACCGGGCCCCGGAGGCACCGCAGCAGAGCACCGGCGGCAAGTACCGCACCGTCGTCCCGCTCCCCGCACCATGACGGGTCCGCCGGACGGTCGCCTGGCGGGCCTCGCCGGACGGACGGGGATCGAGCTGCCCGGTGCTCGTCCTCGTGGCCCGCGTGCGCCTGATCAGGCCCGCGGGCTGCCGGCCCCCTCGGGGTGCGGGGCCGGCGTGGTGCGGGAGGACCGCGCCCCGGACCGGCCGCTCAGGGCGGGCAGCACCGCGAGGATCCCGAGCGCACCGGCCACGGCGAAGGCCAGGACCGGGGCGGCGGGATCGAACAGGACGCCCAGGAGGACCGAGCCGGCCGCCTGACCGACGGCGAGGGCGATGAACAGCACGGCGGTGCCCTCGGACACGCGATCGGGAATCACCCGCGCGGCCCAGACGATGAGGACGCCGGACAGGGCGGTGTAGCCGGCCCCGAACACGGCCGCGGAGACGAACGCGGCGAGAGGCGCCCCCGGCGCCGCGCCCAGGACGACGGTCGCGCCGGCCATGGCCACCGCGGTCGAGACCCACGCCGTCCGCAGGCTCCAGACCTGGACGATCTTCCCGGCGGCGGCGCCCAGCACGCCGAACGCCCCCAGGACCATCCAGGCCGCAATGGAATAGGACTCCTCGCCCGTGCCGGACTCGGCCATGGCCGTGCGCCCGAAGGTCCAGATCGCAGCACTCGAGGCGCCGGCGAGCGCCGCCGCGGCGATGGGCAGGGCCACCGACACCAGGTCACGGACCCGCACCCGTGCAGGCCCCTCCGCGGTCGGAGACCGGTGCGCGGACTGGTCCGCCCGGAGGGTGGCCACGGTGGCCGCTGCCACCAGGACGGCGATGGCCGCCCATCCCAGGCGCCACTGGTCGATCGTGAGGAGCATGAGGAGGCCTGCGACGACGATGCCCGCTCCGGTGCCGGCGTTGACGACCGTCTGGGCGCTCTCCTGGCGCTCCGGAGCGAGGTTGCGCTCGATGAGCGTGACCAGGCCCGGGGTGGCGAACCCGGCGCCGGCACCGGCGAGCACCACACTCACCGCGAGGACGACCGCGGTGGGCGAGGCCGCCACGCCTGCCGTGCCCAGCGTGGCCGTCGCCCCCGCGCACACCACGACCAGGCGCGGGCGGGCGGCCAGGCGCGAGGCGAGCACCGCGGCGAGGCAGAAGGAGAGGAAGCTCCCGGCCTGGATGAGCCCGGAGACGGCCGAGCCCATCTGGAAGGTCTCGGTGAACCGGGGCAGGAAGAGGCCGTAGCCGAAGCGCGCCAGCCCGTAGGTCGCCGCGATCAGTGCCATCCCGCTGATCACCAGAGCTCGCATGGAACTCCCTCTCGCACGTCGCTTACCAGAACGATCGTAACGCTACACCAAAACGCTCGTTCTGGAACGAGGGATCGATACAGTGGTGGGGTGACCACCGTCCCGCGACTCCCCGCGCGCACCCGGCTGCTGCAGGCGGCTGACCGCGTGCTGTTCGACCGCGGCATCCGGGCCACGCCCGTCGACGAGCTGCTGCGCGAGGCGGAGGTCTCGGCAGCCACCCTGTACACGCACTTCGGCAGCAAGGACGCCCTGGTGGCCGAGGCGCTGCGGGTCCGGCTGGCGGACTGGCGGTCGGTCTGGGACCAGCACGTGGTCGCGGCCGCCGACGACACGGCGCGGCTGCTCGCGGTGTTCGATGCCCTGGCCTCCTACCGGCGGGACCAGCCCCACCCGGCGCGCTGGTGCGCCTTCCTGGCCGCGGCCACCGAGCTTCCCGAGGCCGCGGACGAGATCGGCGCCGTCCTGGCCGCGGACACCGCCCTCCTCACCGAGCGACTCCTGCACCTCTCCCGGCCCCTCGCCGGGGGACGCGCCCAGGACCTGGCCGACGAGGTCCTCCTGGCCTACGGCGGGACCCTGGCCGCCTTCCTCCGCGGCACCCCGCGCTCACCGATCGAGGTCGGCCGCCGCCTGGCCTCCGCCGCGGTCCGAGCCCACCGCCGCGCCTGACCCTTCACCAGCGACGGGCGGCTCCGGACCCCGACGCCGGGGCCACCTCGGTGCGGGCGTGCAGAGCGGGGCCTGGCGTCAGCGGTGGAGACGGACGCTCAGCCGGGGCAGCAGGATCTGGACCAGCGGGCCGATGGCCAGGGCGTAGAGCACCGTGCCCAGTCCCACGGTGCCGCCGAGCACCCACCCGGCGAGCACCACGACCACCTCGATCGAGGTGCGGACCACGCGCACCGATCCCCCGGTGCGCCGGACCAGGCCGGTCATCAGCCCGTCCCGCGGGCCGGCGCCCAGGTGCACCCCGATGTAGGCGGCGGTCGCCACGGCGTTGAGGAGCACGCCGGCGAGCACGAGCAGCACCCGCAGCGGCAAGGACTCGACCGGAGGCAGCACCGCCAGGGTCGCGTCGAGCACCAGCCCGACCACCACGGCGTTGCTGAGGGTGCCCAGCCCGGGCCGCTCGCGCAGCGGGATCCAGAGAAGCAGCAGCAGCACGCTGACCACGATGACCACCGTGCCCATGCTCAGCCCGAACTGCCGGGACAGCCCCTGGTGCAGCACGTCCCACGGGATGACACCGAGCTCCGCCCGCACGAGCATCCCCATGGTGATGCCGTAGAGCACCAGCCCGGCGAAGAGCTGCACGAGCCGCCGGGGCAGCCGGCGCGACCCCGGCCCGTCGATCGAGCGGGCGAGGGCGCGCGGACTCCAGTTCATGCGGATCATCTTCGCACCGGCGGGGCGCTCCCTGCGCACCGGGCCGTCGCGGTCCAGCCGCGCACCACGATCTCGCGCCGGCCGGAGGGCAGACCCTGTGCGTCAGGCCTCGACAGGGGAGAGCATCGGCCGGTGCTCGTAGAAGGTCTGCAGCACCACGGTGGTGCGGGTGTTCACGGAGGCCACGTGGCGCACCTCGTTGACGAGGGCCTCGAGCGCCTTCGGCGAGGCCACCCGGACGAACAGCATGTAGGCGGAGTCCCCGGCCACCGAGTGGCAGGCCTCGATCGCCGTGATCGACTGCAGGAGCTCGGGGGCGTTGTCGGGCTGGCGGGGATCGAGGGGCGTGATCTCGATGAAGGCCGCGAGCGGCTTGCCGATGGCCTCGGGGTCGAGGATCGCTTGGTACCCGGCGATCACCCCGCTGCTCTCGAGCTTGCGCAGGCGCGCCTGCACGGCCGAGACCGAGAGGCCGACCCGCTCGGACAACTGGGCGAGGGTGGCGCGCGGGTCGTGGGACACCTCGGTTGCCAGTCGCACATCCATGGGGTCGTCCATGGGCCGAACGCTACCAGCTGATCCCGCCGAGAGGGTTGACAGCCTCACGACCACATGTGAATGTTCCTGTATGTGATCCTCATCACCGGAAAATTTCCGCTGATCTACGACAGGAGGGTTTCAATGTCCACGTCTCTGCAGGCGGTGCAGGCCATCATCGGCGAACCTGAGGTCGTGGAGGATGCCCGCACCGTGGAGTCGAGCCCGGCCTGGCTCCGGCTCCGGTCGGCGGCCACCGCCCTGCAGGCCCTGCAGGTCAAGGACGGGTCGATCCCCGAGCTCGCCGACCACCCGACGGCGCGCGAGCACGTCGAGGTGATCGTGGCGTCGATCGCCGAGCTCGCCCCGCTCTTCCCGCACGACGCGGCGTACCTGGCGGCCCTGCCCCGCGACTTCGCACGCTGGGCGGACGGCGGCTTCGGGGAGCCGGACTTCCTCGACTCCCTCGTCGAGTTCCAGCCGCAGCAGCACCGCGTGGACGGCATCCGGCATCTCGTCGTGTTCCCCATGCACACCCAGAACGGCTCGGCGAACCGGCACGTCGAGGCCCTGATCGTCGAGGCGATCTGGCCGGAGTTCATCGCCGAGCTCGAGGCCGGGCACTACGGCAACAAGCTGTTCGTGTCCCTGCGGCTGATCGACTTCACCCCGGGCTACGACTCGAACTCCGCGGTCCTGTTCCCCGAGACGGTCGCCGTGCGGGAGATCCCGACGTTCACCTGGGGCGCCATCTTCCAGGACCGTGAGGCGGCACGCTACCGCCGCGTGGTCACCGCAGCCGCCGGCATCACGAAGCTGGACCTGCCCGAGGACGCCGCGGCGCTGCTCGCCGATCAGGATCTCGCCGAGAAGACCTTCGTGATGTGGGACATCATCCACGACCGCACGCACATGCGCGGCGACCTGCCGTTCGACCCGTTCATGATCAAGCAGCGGATGCCGTTCTTCCTGTACTCCCTGGAGGAGCTGCGCTGCGACCTGACGGCGTTCCGGGAGTCGGTGACGATCGAGCGTGCGCTCACGGCGCGGCGAGCGGCCGGCGAGGAGCTCACCGAGATCGAGGAGCAGACCCGCCGGCACGGGAAGCTCGTGCAGTACGCGGTGATCTTCGACCGGATCTTCCGTTTCGCGATCACCGGTTCGCGGGTGCGCAACTACGACGGGCTGGGCGGGCAGCTGCTGTTCGCCTGGCTCCACCGGAAGCACGTCCTGCAGTGGCGTGACGTCGAGCTCAGCTTCGACTGGGACCGGGTCGCGGACGCGGTCGTCGAGCTCGGCGAGGCCATCGACCAGCTGTACTGGGAGTCGATCGACCGGCCGAAGACGGTGCACTGGATGAAGGCGTACGAGCTCATCGCCTCCGTGGTCCCTCCGAACCCCGCATCGGTGTGGGCGGAGGGGCTCCCCCGCGAGGTGCTGGCCGGGCCGCCGCGAGGCTACACGGACCTGGTGCTGGACGACGAGTTCCCGCTGTCGATGTTCTTCGAGGCGCTCGACAAGAAGATGAAGGGCGTCATCGCGTCGACGGCCGGCATCCGCGCCACGGACGCCTGAGCGATGACCGACCTGACCGGGCGCACCGTCCTGATCGCCGGCGCCACCAGTGCGTCCGGTCTGGCGGCGGCGCGGACCCTGACCTCGGCCGGGGCCCGCGTCGTCGCCACGGGGCGCCACGCGGAGAAGCTCGTCCCCCTCGCAGCACTGGGGGCGCACACGGAGACGGTGGACCTCGCCGACGAGCGCGCCGTGCTCGACCTCTCCCGCCGGCTGCACGACCGCGGCTGGTCGATCGACGGGATCCTCCACCTCGTCGGAGGATGGCGCGGCGGCGGTGGGCTCGCTGGGCAGACGGAGGAGGACTACCGCGTGCTGGAGACCTCCTTCACCGCCCTGCGCCACCTGAGCCGTACCTTCGACGACGACCTCCGGGCCTCGCCGGCGGGCCGGCTGGCGATCGTGTCCTCGACCGCGGTGAACCGTCCGCTGGCGGGCGGGGCCAACTACGCCGCGGTGAAGGCCGCGAGCGAGGCGTGGACCCGGGCTGTGGCGCAGGGATATGCGAAGGGCGCCCGCGAGGCCGGCGAGCCGCTGCGCGTCGCCGCCGTGATCTTCCGGGTGAAGGCCCTGGCCGGTCTGGAGGACCGGCTCGCGAACGCCTACGCCGGGCTCTGGGACGCCGAGGCCCCGGAACTGAACGACTCGACCATCGAACTCCAGGAGAAAGGATGAGGCACCACATGAAGAGGTCCCACGACGCCGAGCTGAGGGGTTTCGCCTCGGACAACTACTCCGGGGTCCACCCGGAGGTGCTGGACGCCCTGGTCGAGGCCAACGGCGGTCACCAGATCGCCTACGGCGAGGACGAGTACACGGCACGGCTGCAGGACGTGATCGTGCAGCACTTCGGCGAGGGCGCCTCGGTGTGGCCGATGTTCAACGGCACCGGCGCCAACGTCGTCGGGCTCCAGTCGATGCTCCCGCGCTGGGGCGCGGTGATCTGCGCGGACACGGCGCACATCCACGTCGACGAGGGCGGCGCGCCCGAGAAGTCCGCCGGCATCAAGCTCCTTCCCGTCCCCACGGGAGACGGGAAGCTCACGCCCGAGCTGATGGCGGCGGAGGCCTGGGGCTGGGGGGACGAGCACCGCGCCCAGCCGCTCGTCGTCTACCTCACCCAGTCCACCGAGCTCGGCACCCTGTACACACCGGACGAGATCCGGGCGATCACGGACTACGCGCACGCCCACGGCATGTCCGTCTACCTGGACGGGGCCCGGCTCTCGAACGCGGCGGCCGCCCTGAGACTGCCCCTGCGGGCCTTCACCACCGACGTCGGCGTCGACGTGCTCGCCCTCGGCGGCACCAAGAACGGGGCCCTCGGCGCCGAGGCCCTGGTGGTCCTGAACGAGGCCGCGTCCCAGGGCCTGGTCTACCTGCGGAAGAACCAGATGCAGCTGGCCTCGAAGATGCGGTTCGTCTCGGCCCAGCTGCTCGCGCTCCTGGACGGCGACCTGTACCTGCGCACCGCGGGCCATGCGAACGCGATGGCCCGGCGCCTGCGCGACGGCATCGAGGCGGGCATCGCCGACGGGTCGATGCCCGGCGTCGCCTTCACCCAGGAGACCCAGGTGAATTCCGTCTTCGCCACCCTGCCCGCCGGCATCGCGGACCGCCTGCGCCGGCGGTTCCGGTTCTACGACTGGGACGCGGCGACGGGCGAGGTCCGCTGGGTGTGCAGCTTCGACACCACGCCGGAGGACGTCGACGCCTTCCTGGCCGCCCTCCGCTCGGAGCTCGTCCCGGTCGGCTGACCCCGGCGGGCGCCCGCCCGCTCCTCGACACCGCGCCCTCGGGGGCACGTTCCTGCCCCCGCCGGCCGAGCGCACCCTCGTCCACCCGGCGCGCCCGCGCGCCCGCGCCCGCAGCCCGCGCTCTGCCCTGCCCTGCTCCGCCGCAGGAGCCTCCCACCCGTGCCCGCGCCCACCCCTGCCCGCACCCACCCCTGCCCGAAGGAGACCCACCGTGACCGCCACCTCCACCCTGCGCACCCGCGCCGGCACCGACCGGCCCACCTACCGCAGCATCGACCCCGCCACTGGTCAGCTCGTGACCGAGATCCCCACCGCCACCGACACCGAGGTCGAGGAGGCGCTCGCCGCCGCCGGGACCGCCTTCCGCGACTGGCGCTCCCGTCCGATCGACGAGCGGGCCGCCGTGGCCGCCCGGATCGGCGAGCTGTTCGCCGAGCGCGCCGACGAGCTGGCCGCGATCGCCACCCAGGAGATGGGCAAGCCGGTCGCCGAGGCCAGGGAGGAGGCGCAGTTCTGCGCCGAGATTTTCGGCTACTTCGCCGCCCAGGGCCCGGCACTGACCGCCGACCAGGCCCTGCCCACCCCGCACGGGACCGGGCGGGCCGTGCTCCAGCGGCGCCCGGTCGGGGTGCTGCTGGGGATCATGCCGTGGAACTACCCCTACTACCAGGTGGCCCGCTTCGCCGCCCCCAACCTGGTGCTGGGCAACACGATCCTGCTCAAGCACGCCGAGTCCTGCCCCCGGGCGGCCCTGGCCCTCCAGCAGCTGATGGACGACGCCGGGGTGCCGGCCGGCGCCTACGCCAACGTCTTCGCGAGCCACGACCAGGTCGCGGACATCATCGCCGACCCGCGGGTCCAAGGGGTGTCCCTGACCGGCTCCGAGCGGGCCGGGGCGAAGGTCGCCGAGATCGCCGGGCGGAACCTGAAGAAGGTCGTCCTCGAGCTCGGCGGCTCCGACCCCTACGTGGTGCTCGACACCGACGACGTGCGCGAGTCCGCCCGCGCGGCCTTCGCCACCCGGATGGGCAACACGGGCCAGGCGTGCAACTCCAACAAGCGCATGATCGTCACCGCCGGGATCTTCGACGCGTTCGTGGCCGAGCTGACCCGCCTGGCCACCGCGCTGGTGCCCGGCGATCCGTCCGTGGAGGCCGACGGCACCTACGCCCCGATGGCCTCCCGCGCCGCCGCCGAGACCCTGGCCACCCAGATCCGCGAGGCCGTGGAGGCCGGGGCCACACTGCACACCGGCGGGGCCCTCGCCGAGGGTCCCGGGGCGTATCTGGCCCCTGCCGTGCTCACCGGCGTCACCCCGGGAATGGCCGCCCACCACCAGGAGCTCTTCGGCCCCGTGGCCGTGGTCTACAGCGTGCACGACGACGACGAAGCGCTCGCCCTGGCCAACGACACCCCCTACGGGCTCGGCGGGGCGGTCTTCAGCACCGACCCCGAGCGGGCCCGGCGGCTCGCCGAGCAGCTCGAGTGCGGCATGGCCAATGTCAACGCCGCCGAGGCCGAGGGCGCCGGCATGCCCTTCGGCGGGGTCAAGCGCTCCGGCTACGGCCGGGAGCTGGGCCCGCTGGGCATGGACGAGTTCGTCAACAAGCGCCTGCTCTACATCAACGACTGACCCGGGCCGGGGCGGTCGGACACCGCCCCGGCCTCCCCCGGCGTGCAGACCCGCCGCCTCCGAGGAAAGGTTCCCGTGGACACCATCGCACCGCCCCAGACGACCGCCCCGAGCGGACGGGGAGCACCGGCTCCCGCAGAGGAGCACGCACGGCTGCGCCGCAGTCTCAAGCCCCGCCACCTGACCATGATCGCGATGGGCGGCGCCATCGGCACCGGCCTGTTCGTGGCCTCGGGCAACACCATCGCCACCGCCGGTCCCGGTGGGGCGCTCCTGGCCTACGTGGCCATCGGCTTCATGGTCTTCCTGCTGATGCAGTCCCTGGGCGAGATGGCCACCTACCTGCCGGTCTCGGGCGCCTTCGAGGAGTACTCGACCCGCTTCGTCAGCCCCTCCTTCGGCTTCGCCATCGGCTGGAACTACTGGTACAACTGGGCGATCACCGTGGCCGCCGAGCTCGTGGCCGCCGCGCTGATCATGCGCTACTGGCTGCCCGACGTGCCCTCGTGGATCTGGTCGGCCCTGTTCCTCGCGATCCTCTTCGGCCTCAACGCCCTGTCCACCCGCGCCTACGGCGAGAGCGAGTTCTGGTTCTCCCTCATCAAGGTGGTCACCATCGTGGTCTTCCTCGTCCTGGGCGTGCTCATGATCGTGGGGATCATCGGCGGCAGCTCCCCCGGCTTCGACAACTGGACCACCGGGGACGCCCCCTTCGTCGACGGCGGGGCCGGGATCCTGGCGATCTTCATGGTGGCCGGCTTCTCCTTCCAGGGCACCGAGCTCGTCGGCGTCGCCGCCGGTGAGGCGGAGAACCCGGAGAAGAACGTGCCCAGGGCCATCCGCACCGTGTTCGTGCGGATCCTGCTGTTCTACGTCGGGGCCATCGCCATCGTGGGCTTCCTCATCCCCTACACCAGCCCCTTCCTGCTGGGCAGCGGGGTCGAGGACATCTCGATCTCCCCGTTCACCCTCGTGTTCGAGAACGCCGGGGTGCTCGCGGCGGCCTCCGTGATGAACGCGGTGATCCTCACCGCCATCCTCTCCGCCGGCAACTCCGGGCTCTACGCCTCCACCCGCATGCTCTGGGCCCTGGCCGACAGCGGCAAGGCCCCCAAGTTCCTCGCCAAGGTCAACCGCCGCGGCGTGCCCATGAACGCCCTGCTCGCCACGACCGGCGTGGGAGCCGCCTGCTTCCTCACCACCCTGATCGGCGACGGCGCCGCGTACGTGTGGCTGGTCAGCGCCTCGGGGCTGGCCGGGTTCATCGTGTGGATGGGCATCGCCTGGAGCCACTACCGCTTCCGCAAGGCGTACACCGCCCAGGGCAAGGACCTCGCGGACCTGCCCTACCGGGCGCGGTTCTTCCCGCTGGGCCCCATGGTCGCCCTGGTCCTGTGCGCGGTGGTGATCCTCGGGCAGAACTACCAGGCCTTCGTGGGGGACATCGACCTGCTCGCCGCCCTGTCGGCCTACATCGGCCTGCCGCTGTTCCTGGCCCTGTGGCTGGGTCACCGCCTGGTGACGGGTTCCAGGATGGTCCGCTACGAGGACGCCGACCTCACCCGGGCCACCGACTGACCGCACCGCTCCCGGGTCCTCGTCACCCGCCGCCCGGGGCGGGTGACGGGGACTGCTGCCGGGTCAGGCGGCCCCGCCGGCGGCCGCCGGGGCCCCGGAGTCGTGGCCGTGCCCGCCGTCGCCGACGTGCTCCCGGGCCACGAAGTTCTCCAGGTCGAAGAGGTTCTCGGCCCGGCGCGCCACGTTCACCAGGGTGGTCATCGAGGCGACCTCCTCGACCTGCTCCTTCAGGAACCAGAGCATGAACTGCTCCCCCAGCGCGTCCCCCTCCGCCCGGGCGGCGGCGAACAGCGCCTTGATCTGCTCGGTGACCTCCTGCTCCTGGGACAGCGCCAGGGCCAGGGGCTCACGGACGTCGGTGAAGTCGTTGCGCACCTCCCCCACCCCGGGAATGGTCAGGGGCAGGTCCCGGTCCAGGATGTACTGGACGATCATCATGGCGTGGTTGCGCTCCTCCAGCGACTGCCGGTAGAAGTGCCGGGCCAGCTGCGGGAGGTCCTGGCTGTCGAACCAGACCGCCACGGCGATGTACTGGTGGGAGGCGGCGAACTCGTGGCCCACCTGGCGGGTGAGCAGCTCGTCGAAGGTCTCGGGGGCCATCAGGATCTCCTGACATCGGTGGGTCCCCAGGGCGGACGACGCCCCGGCCGCTCCACCGGTGCGAGCCCGGGGCGGGGCCGGCAGGAATCGTCGCTCGGGTCTGGAGTTCGAGCGTAGCGCGGTGGCACGGCCGGGTGTAGGCCGGTCACCGGAAACTTCCCCCCGACACGGCGCTTCGCGTCGCCCCGCCCCTCAGACGACGCGCACCGCGGTGAGCTCGTAGACCCTGGCCGTGCTCGTGGCCGGTCCGTGGCAGGTCAGCTGGTGCGGCGGGGCGGTGTGGGACCGCAGTTCGACGTCGACGAGGCCCGGCCGGGGCGGGCGGCCGGTGAGACGGATCCGCCAGCGGTCGCCGTCGCGAACCGACTCGGCCACCGCCCAGTCGTGCCGGCCGGCCGGGCCGAAGCGTTCGAGCGCGGCCGCGACAGCGGCCTGCTGCGGCGGGAAGAGATCGGTGTACCCGCGCAGGTGCTCCGCGTGCACACGGCCGGCGAGGTGCTCCTCGACCGTGGTGACGGAGGACTCCGCGTCGAGCCCTCCGTAGTAGACGCCATCGGGGACGACGACGACGTTGGCGGCGAACCGGTCACCGCCGACGTGCGAGCACTCCCAGACCAGCTCCGGCCAGCGCTCGCTGAGGGCACGTCCCACGGGCCGTCCGCGCACCGCGCAGCAGGGGTCGTGCTGACCGTGGGCGCAGACCAGGAGGACCGGTGGGTGGCCGGTTTCACCGGGGACGCCGAGGGCCGTGGCGATCTCCGCGAGGTCCTCGTCGCGGCGCCACGTGCCCCAGTGCTGACGGCCGGCGCCGGAGTCGTCGTGGCGCAGCACGGCCCACCGGCGGGGGCCCTCCTCGTGCCGGCGGCGGCCGTGGCGCCTGATCAGGAGGATGCGAGCCCGCGCCGCCTGCGCGGCGGAGAACACGAGGGCCTTGGTCTCCGGCTCGAGCTCGAGACCGTCGAACCCGTTGACCGGCCATCCGCCGCGGTGCTCGATGAGGACCCAGACGAGCCCCCGCGGGGCCGTCCCTGCCATCGGGTCGCCGCGCCCCCGGGCTCCGTCGGCGCACCAGAAGCGGCACGAGGCATTCACGGTGGCGGTGTCAGTGGTCACAGGGAACAAGAACCCCCGCCCGCAGCAGTCGTTCGGCGAGCTCGATCCCGAGCTCGCCCGCGGTGTGGACCTCGCCGTCGAGCAGGCACGAGACGGAGGGCAGATCGGTCTCGGGGAAGTTGAGCCACCCCACGCGCGTGCTCAGCCGCGGGCCCTCCAGCCGTGCCTCCAGGGCACCGCGCAGCCGCACGGGAGTCCCTGCGTCCAGACCCTGGACGGCCGCGAGCTGGGCTAGCGGCCCCAGCGGAGCCGGGCGCCCCTGTCCTCGCCGGGTGCGGTGGAACCGCGGCGTGGGATCGGCCGCGGCGAGCGCGGCGACCAGGCGCTCGCGGACGGCGTCGAGCTCCCCGCCCGGTCCGTCGACGCCCAGGAGCAGGGACCGGCGCATCTCCGGGTCCTCGGCCAGCAGTGCCAGCGCCTCCTGGGCGAGCTGCTCGGCCAGGCCGTGGCGGGTCCAGGTGTGGATCCCGAGCGTGAGGTGGATGGAGACCGCCCCCTGCGCCTGGGCCGCGTGCAGCCAGCCGCGCGGCAGGTAGAGGGCGTCGCCGGGTTCGAGCACCACGTCGAGATGCGCTTCGCCCTTGGCTGCCTCGGCCACGGCGGAGCGGCGGTCGGTCCAGGGCTGGTCCCGCAGCGGGTCCGGGTGCACCGGCTCGTGCAGCACCCAGCGCTTGGTCCCCTCGATCTGCAGGACGAAGACGTCGTGGACGTCGTAGTGGTCGTCGAACCCGCGGTTCTGCGGCGGGGTGATGTAGGCGTTGGCCTGCACCGGGTGCCCGAGCTCGCCGCTGAGGGCGGTGCTGAAGTCGGCGACCGGCTCCCAGGTGCGGTGCAGCGCCTGCAGCACCAGCGTGGCGCCGTCGGCGAACTTCCGCCACAGCGCGGTGTCGTCGAGCTGATCCGCAATGGTGGCGCCGACGCCGGCGGGCGAGGTAAAGGACGAGTCGGGGAACGTGGACCCGTCCTTGGCGACGCGCAGGAAGGGCGTGCGCAGCCCGCGGCGCGAGATCAGCTCGTCGACGGCGTCGGCGGAGAACAGGTCGGTGAAGCCGCCCGCCCGGCGGGTGAGCAGCGGGACCTGGCCCCAGACGTCACGGGCGAACCGCTCCCGGCCGATGTCGATCAGGCGGGTCTCCAGGACCCCGGCGCCGCCAGTGGCGCCGGGGTCCTGCCCGTCAGTGCGGACGGCGTCCACGCTCAGAGGCCTCGTGCTCCGGCTCCTCCGTCGGCGCCGCCATCGGCACCGCCGTCCGCGCCGCCGTCGTGGACGCCCGGGGTGCCGGCCGCTCCACCGTCAGCGGGTCCCTCGGCACCGCCGTCGGCGCCACCGTCCTGGACGCCCGGGGTGCCGGCGGCTCCGCCGTCGGCCGGGCCCTCGGCGCCGTTGTCAGCGCCGCCGTCGGCGCCGCCGTCTGCGCCGCCGTCGTGCACGCCCGGGGTGCCGGCGGCTCCGCCGTCCGCGGGGCCCTCGGCACCACCGTCCGCGCCACCGTCCGCGCCACCGTCCTGGACACCCCGGGCGCCGGCCGCTCCACCGTCGGCCGGGCCCTCGGTTCCACCGTTCGCACCGACACCGGCACCGACATCAGCGCCACCGCCCTGGACGCCCGGTGCACCGAAGGCTCCGCCGTCGGCGGGACCTTCCGTCTGGTTCGGATCCTGCTGTGCATCAGTCATGTTGACCTCCCAGTTTCGAGTGACCGCGCCGTCACCGGCCGATCACCAGGACAGGCGGTCCTTGAGCAGCACCGCCCAGCTCGAGGCTATCGGTGCGGGGCAGGTGAGGGAACAGCCGGCCCTCAGGTGATCCGGACGAGCCGAGGGAGCCGCGGGACGCGGACCGTCCTCGCCGGGGGCACGATCTCCGGGCGGCTTCCGGAGGTGGAACAATTCACCCATCCCCTGCTCGCGACCGGGAGGTGCTGGATGACCGGCCTGGAGCTCGCCGTCGTCGCGCTCGTGGTGAGCATCGCGTCCTGTCTGCAGGGCGCGATCGGCTTCGGCGTGGCCCTGCTCTCCGCTCCCGTGATCGCCCTGTTCGACCCCACCCTGCTGCCCGGTTCCCTCCTCCTGGTGGTCACCGGGCTCACCGCGCTCGGCGTGCTGCGGGACCGCGCCGCCGTGGACGTCAAGGACGCGGGCTGGGCCGTGGCGGGGCAGGTCCCCGGCACCGTGGCGGGAGCACTGCTGGTGGCCGTCCTGTCCGCCCGGACGCTGGCCCTCGTCCTGGCGAGCACCGTGCTGCTGGCCGTGCTGCTCAGCGTGTGCGGCTGGCGGCCGCGGCCCCGGCCCGCGGCCGTCGTCGTCGCGGGGGCGGCCTCCGGGCTCCCGGGGACGGCCACGTCCATCGGCGGTCCGCCCATGGCGCTCGTGTGGCACGGGTCCTCGCGGGCCCGGATGCGCGGCACGATGAGCGCCTTCTTCCTGGTCGGCGCCGTGATGGCCCTCGTGGCGCTGACCGTGGTGGGCTCGATCGACCGCCGGACCGTGCTCTTCGCGGCCGCGCTCCTGCCCGCCATGGTCCTGGGCTTCGCGGTGTCCGGAGCGGTCAACGCGCGGATCAACCGGCGCATCGTCCGGCGGGTGGGCCTCGGCGCCTCGGCGCTGGGCGCCGTGCTGGTCCTGCTGCAGGCGCTCTGAAGCACGTCCTGCCGGGCCCCTCCGGCCGGCCTCAGAGCTGGTCGATCCGCCGGTACCGGGACGGCGTGGTGCCGGTGGTGGCTCGGAAGTGCCGGTTGAAGTTGGAGAGGTTGGTGAAGCCCACCCGGTAGCAGATGTCCGAGACGGGCAGGTCGGTGCCGCGCAGCAGCCGGCAGGCCTCGGTGAGCCGCATCCGGGTGACCGTGCGGTTGAAGCCCACGCCGGTGGCCTTGGCGAACAGCCGGGAGAACGCGTCCCGGCTCAGGCCCACGGCCTCGGCCACCTCGGGCACGAGCATCCGGCCCTCCAGGTGCTCGGTGATGTAGCCCAGCGCCCGGTTGAAGACCTCGGCCTCGGACGCGTCCAGGCGGTAGGTGCCGCCGCGGCTGTCCAGGTAGCGGCGCTCGCTCTCCGGGGACTCGGCGAGGACGGCCAGCAGCTCGGCCACGGTGGCCAGCCGCCGGAGACCGAACGTGCCGTTCACCGCCTCCATCGCCGCCGCGCCCTGGACGGCGGTGCGGCCGGTGAACTCGATGCCCCGGGCCGCGGCCTCCAGGAGCGGGCGCAGAGCCTCGAGCTCGGGCAGCGTCCCGGCGGCGGCGAAGAACCGCTCCTGGTCGAACTGGAGCACGGCGTCCCGGTTGCGGACCACGGCACTGTCGTCGCGGTGGGAGATCCAGTTGTGCGGAAGGAAGGAGCCCATGAGGCTCAGGTGGCCGGGGCCGAAGGGTCCGGCCCAGTCTCCGGCCATCACCGTGCCGGAGGACTCCCGGATCAGGTGCACCTCCACCTCGGGGTGGTAGTGCCAGCGGGCCAGGGGGTGGGGCCAGTCGTGCTCGTGCCACCGCACGGAGCTCGACGGGTCCGGGATCACCAGCTCCCGGACGGGGGAGGTGATGTCCTCCGGCGTCGTGCTCCGTGCGGTGGCCGCCACGGTCAGGCCCCGGCCACGCGAATCTGGATCTTCGTGTCGGTGGGCCGGCCCTCGGCGCCGCGCTCGAACGCGGCCACGGCGTCGGCGAACGGATAGGTGGCGCTGATCAGGGCGCCCAGGTCCACGGCCGGGGACGCGGCGAGCTCAATGGCCCGCTGGTACGAGTTGGCGTAGCGGAACACGGTCTCGATCCGCAGCTCCCGGGCCTGGGCGGCGGCGACGTCCAGCGGCACCGGGTCCACGGGGATGCCGACCAGGACCACGGTCCCGCCGGGCGCGGGGATCTCCCACAGGTTCCCGAAGACGTGCGGACTGCCGCTGGCCTCGAAGACCACGTCCGCGCCCCAGCCGTCGGTGGCCTCCCGCACGGCCTCGCCGAGGTCCTGGCGGGAGACGTCCACGGCGTGGATGGTCGGGTAGGCCTCGATCTTGGCGAACTTCTCGGGTGCCACGTCCGAGATGTACACCCGGGACGCCCCGCTCGCGGCGGCCGCGATCGCGGTGAGCACCCCGATGGTGCCGGCGCCCACCACCACCACGACGTCGCCCGGCGCCAGACCGGCCTTGGTCACCGCGTGCACCGCCACGGCGAAGGGCTCGATCAGGGCGCCCTCCTCCAGCGAGAGCTGCTCGGGGAGCTTGTAGGTGAAGTCGGCGGGGTGGATGATCTCGGGCTGCAGGCAGCCGTCCACCGGGGGCGTAGCCCAGAACTGCACGTCCGGGTCCACGTTGTACATGCCCAGGCGCGCGGCCCGGGAGCGCGGGTTGGGGATGCCGGGCTCCATGCAGACCCGGTCCCCCACGGCCAGGTGATCGACGCCCTCCCCCACCTCCAGCACCGTGCCGGAGGCCTCGTGGCCGAGGACCATGGGGTTCTCGACGACGTAGGGCCCGATCCGCCCGTGCGTGAAGTAGTGGACGTCGCTGCCGCAGATGCCCACGGTGTGCACGCCGATGCGCACCTCGCCGGGGCCCACCGGGCGCAGCCCCGGGACGGGCCGGACCTGGATCTCGTGCTGGCGTTCGAGGACGACGGCGTCCATGGTGCTCTCCTGGGTGCTCGGGGACTTCGCGGCGGTGGTCGTGGGGTTCAGGGTGGTGAGCGTGGTGGGGTTCATGATCTCAGGTCCTTTCAGGCGGCCATGGCGAGGCGATCGCGGCGCGGGAGCATCCGGCCGTCCTCGGTGGTGATACCGGGCTGGGGCGGGTGGATGAAGAAGGTGGTGAGGGTGCCGAGGAGCATCAGGGCCGCGAAGACCCAGCACACCCCGATCGGGCCGAGGACGGGCAGCAGCAGGGTGGCGATGCCGGGGCCGAGGAACGTGGTCAGCCCCGAGGCGAGGTTGTGGGCGGAGATCGCCGCGCCGCGGTGCTCGGGGGCCAGGGCCGGGAAGATGGCGCCCATCGGGACGAACGCGGTGACGGACAGGGCGAAGAGCACGGCGGCACCGACCATCGCCGGGAAGCTGGGGCCGAACCACACCGGGACGTAGGCGAAGGCGAGGACCGCGAGGGCCATGCCGCCGAAGCCGAACCAGCGCATCTGGCGCATCCAGCCGTAGCGGTCGCCGAGCCGGCCCCAGACGATGTTGGCGCCGATGGTGATGGTGTTCATGATCGCCCAGAGCATCATCCACTCGGGCAGGGTGAACCAGGACTGCCCGCCGATCTCACCGGTGGTCAGGTACAGCGGCATCATCATGGGGAACGCGTAGAGCGTGAGGTTGCACAGCACCCGGATGACCACGGAGAGGGCGATCTGCCGGTTCTCCACCAGGATGGTCACCCCGCGCAGCAGCTCGCGGGTGCGCTCGGCGCCGTGCAGCTTCTGGGAGAGGTCGGTCTCCGGCGGGGCGCCGGGGACCAGGAAGGCGCACATCAGGGTGCCGGCCGCCACGAAGGGCAGGGACGCCCAGAGGGTGGCGTACTCACCGATGACGGGGACCAGGAGGCTGGGCACGTAGGCGCCCATCACCCCGATGCCCAGCGAGAAGGACGCCCAGAACCAGCCCATGGCCGAGGCCAGGCGGCTGGGGTGCACCGACTGCGCGATGAGCACCACGAAGGAGTACATGAACAGCGGATAGGCGACCCCGCGCAGGGCGTAGATCAGGATCGTCCCGACCACGCTCTCCAGCCCCACGGTGAGGAACAGGACGTGCAGCACCATCCAGAGCACGCCGCCGAGGACCATCAGGCGCTTGGCGCCGACAACCTCGGCGAGCACGCCGGTGGTCCAGGCCGAGATGGCGACCACCAGGCCGTAGACGGTGAAGACGAGGCCGGCCTGGGTGGGCGTGAAGCCGTTCTCGACGAGGAAGCGGGACAGGAACGTGAGCTCAAAACCATCACCGGTCATGAAGATGGCGAGGGCGAGATAGCCGAAGAGCAGGCGGCGGGGCATGCCGAACATGCGGGTACTCCTTCGTGGACACCAAGCGGGAGGCACCTGGCGAGCTGAAGAGCGGTCGTCCGGTGCGCGATGTCCTCAACGCTACGGAGGTGTGACGCGGGCCACTAGCTGATTAATATGGTGAACACTGATACTTTTGCGCTCCTGCACACATGAGCATGGGTGAGCAGTTCTGCCCGGATACGTCACGGGGACCAGTTAGAGGTCGCGACCTCCAGAACGGGGGTGCTGAATCTGACCGTCCTCGAAAACCTCGACATGCTATGTGCCCGCCTGCCTGTACGCTCTTTGACTTGCCCGACCTCCACGTGCTCGCCGTCGAACGAGGTCGGCGATTGTGCACTCTGGCCGTCGAGACCGTGCCGTCGATAGCCGGGCGCCCGTCCTACGGGGCGCTCGGGACCAGCCACGACCGGCGGAAGGTTCTGCTCCACGACCTGCCGTCTGCCGCAGCGTCGGTCCAGGTGATGTGGCACAAGGCAATCCACC
This sequence comes from Kocuria sp. WN036, assembly GCF_002287015.1. NCBI lineage: Bacteria > Bacillati > Actinomycetota > Actinomycetes > Micrococcales > Micrococcaceae > Kocuria > Kocuria sp. WN036. The sequence goes on along the minus strand of NZ_NSKF01000009.1, from coordinate 38,216 downwards.
GGCGCCGCGAGGAAGCCTGCGAGGCGTTGACATTCAGCGAGGTCCACGATTTGGCTGCCCAGCGGGCGAAACTCAATATCCGGGCGATCGCCTGGGCCGTGGCCTTACTGCGTTCCTACGACATTGCGGTCTCGGCGCTGGCCGAGATGCTAGGCGTTGCCTGAATCGCCGTGTGGGACGCCATCGTTCCGGTCATCGAGACCCAGGTGGCCGCCAAGGAACGGCTGACCGGGGTGGACAGCATCGGCGTCGACGAGCACGAGTGGCGCCACGTGGGTGCGCGCGGCAACGGGATCATGGCCCACACCCGCAATGAAGAAGGCCGGCCCCGAGCCAGACTGTTGGATTTGGCGTCGGGCCGCACCGGAGCCGCCTACGGCGACTGGTTGGTCAAGCATGGGACCGCATTCACGGTAGGGATCCGCACGGCGACGCTCGACCCTTGCCACGGGTACACCAACGCAATCCGCGACGAGCTACGCGAGGCAATCACCGTGCTCCGCTCCTTCCACGGGATAGAACTCGACTGGCTGCTGTCGACGAGGTCCTCCGCCGGGTGCAGCAGGACACCATGGGGCATATCGGCCGGGCCGGCGACCCGCTCTACGGCATTCGGCGCACCCTACTGATCGGGCGTACACCTCACCCTCGGGCAGGTTGCCCGCCTGCACGCAAGGTCTTGGCGATCAGGGAGTCGCACCACGAGCTGGCCATAGCCTGGCCCTGATACCCGAAATTACGAGCCGTCTACCACGTCCGCCCGGAGGAGGGACGCCGGATCGTCGCCGAAATCTTGAGCGAATTCCCAGCTTGCCCGAAGCCGGACATCGCCCGGCTGGACGGGACTCTGCGCCGCTGAAGGGCCGCGATCCTCGCCTACTTCGACACCGCCAGCGCCTCGAATAGGCCCACGAAGCGAACAACGGCGTGATTGAGACGATGCGCCGCGTGGCCTGAGGGTTCCGGAACTTAGACCGCTATGGGCTACGCCCCTCCCCCTGCGCGACGGCGGGACACACCGGTCGTGGAGAAATCCACCTACTCATGCTCATCTATAAAGAGTGGGATTACACAACTGGCCGACACCTAGAAGAATTACCGATTCCAATTTCTAAACATGTCACTAAAAGTCGGATAGGTGAAATTATGCCGACTGCATAGAGTTGTTGCATTTAGAAGGAACGAACCAACTATCGAGACATGTCATTTTTGCAGAGTTACAACTGCATAGCACTAAGCTCTCGGCCCATTCTTACGCAGTGATAGCCATACGGATGCGAAAGTCAGAGATGCCCCTCCCATCAGGCCTAAAACAGCAGCCGCCCTACTGAAAATTAAACCTTTCTCACTCGTGACCAAAGCATTGCCGCCTACATTTTCCGTGGGAAATGGCAATCCGTCCCCTTGAGGCGGAACTCGACCGATTTCCAAGTCTTGCTGAATTGCCTCTATGGATTTGCGAATTCTTGCGCGACGGCGAAGTTCCAGCCCTTCCTCATAATCCCAAAAAGCATCATGCAAAATGTGCCAAATACTAAAGCGAAGACGTGGGCCGTACACAAAAAAAGCAGGGGCCATCATGCATGCAAATAAAAAGGGGACGAGCCATGTGACATTAGGCAGGATTTCGCCATTAAGTGCGACTATCTGACCATAAATGAAACTGAACGGAACGACGACCGACAAGAGGCAAACTAGCAGAATAAACAACATTCCAATGATGTTAACTGACTTCAATATGGGCGACATAGAACCATCCATTTCGACCGGATAGTTTCGCCAATAATCAACTGCGAGGGAAATTCCGACCATCGGAACCACGAATACAAGGACGGACCATTGAAATCCAGCATAGGCGCTAAGATCAGGGATGTTCCGGCCATAGCCCAGCCAAACAAAATAAATAGCTAATGCATCCGCCACCCACACTCCTACACATAAAAGAAAAATTTTCACAAGGTGCGTCGGAAGACTTTTCCGGGGAGTGCGCGAAAGACAGTTTTCAGCCAGCATGGAATTCTTCCATCTGCTTTCCCATCGAGAAATGGATTTTTCCAGGTTTTTTACTGTCTTGCCCAGTATCCGAGTCATGTTAGCCACCTCGAGATCTTCACGACGAACTCGAACTATAGTGAGCAAAAGAATAATCAATGAGACAAATATAGCGAGCATATACTCGACAGACCCCGTAGCCGAATCATCTTTTGCAGTCATCCAATGAGCAGCCACTAGCAGAACTACAAATGAGGATAGCAATCCGCAAGCATTTAGTAGGAAAACCTTAACTTGATAATTGAAAATTGCTCGCTCATAGTTGAAGATGTTAGTTGGCTCAGCGGGCATGCCAAGACTTAAGGAGATGACCACCGCCGCAAGAATCGCAAGAACTGTGAACGCCATTTGAGGCGATAGTGCCCATTCTCTGTAGGCAGCGATGAGGTCTGCAGGAAGTTCTGCCAACCAGCGCTGAGGTGCCACCGGGTCAAATAGCTTCAAGAATGACGGATCAAACAGCATCAATGTTGCAGGGATTACAGTAAAAAACATGAAAGAGACGCCCACATGCGCACTCAATGATTTCAAAAAATCGGATTTTGCAGCCTGCATGCCATCACTTGACATACTGTCAGCAGAATTCGGCATTTTGCATGATGTCCTTCCAATAAGAGATTTGACTGATAAAAATGGACATAAGATGTTAATTTGACACATTATTCATCGGTCAAGATATGTCCAGTATTCGGCTTGATTTTGAGAACAAACCGTTGCCACTCTCGATTTCGCACATGCTACGCAGCGCGATAGGCCTCAAACGCTTCCTCCAAGTGAATTCTTGAGGGTCGCTGTGACGGCCTAGAGGGGTATGCCATCAACCGTTTCCCATGCCGCTCTTGGAGACCATAACGGAGCATCGGCCCGTCCTTTTCAAGTAAAATATCAGGTCGTATTTCTACGACATAATCAGGACGAATACCGAGCATCTTCTTATCAAATGCTGAGTGGTGAATTTTGCATAATGAAAGACCATTTTGGACGGAGGCAATGCCGCGCTCATTAGCGTCTGGGATGATATGCGCAGCGTCTAATAGTTCTATGTGATTAAGCGCGCAGATGGCGCAGCGATTCTCATAAGCTTCCATCACCATTGATCGGAATACCGGCTGGTGAAGGCGTTGTTGCGCCATGCGTTGAGCGTATCGCTTCTGAATTTGACCCAGCGAAGGTCCGTCGTACAAAATTGGAGCGTCTTCAAAAACTCGCTGCGCGTCATCCACAAGCACGACAAACTGTTGCTCTTTCTCTTCCTCCGCCAAAAGGTATACGGGAAAAAGAACCTGATAAATACTTGGTTTGATTCCAATGAACCAGATTAAAGGCAGTCTTAGTTCAAAAGCTTTTCTCAAAGCCCTATTATCGGGGTGAAATGGGTCGTCTCCACGCCATTTGTAACGTAAATGCCCGTCAGCCCCCTCAGCATCTTCATAGGGGCGTCGTTTTCCTGGCGCGGTATAGGCAGTCATTATTGACAAAGCCGCTTCTGCTTGACGTGGTTTCCAGATGCCTTTCTGCCGATCCTTCAATCGAATTGGCAATCCATCAAAAGAGAAATCCGCTATGTCGTCATTATGGAGAGTTCGAAGTCCGTCGTCAGTCCGCATAGCCAACCAGCGCATCGCGTCGTGTCGTAATCGCAGTTCGTCGTCGTAGGTGAAATGCTTTTTGCTGGCCACGGCACCATTCTATGGAGACTGCGCTTTGAGACTACGCATCGGACCGGCGCGTCTGTTCTACGACCTCAAAAATCGATCACCTGCCGCACCGCCCGGCCCGCGTCCAGCTCGTCCATCGCCTCGTTGATCTGGTCCAGGGTGATGTGGGAGGTGATCAGCTTCTCCAGGGGCAGCCGGCCGTCCCGCCACATCTGCTCGTACTTGGGGATGTCCACCGCCGGCACGGCGGAGCCGAGGTAGCTGCCGATGATCTGGCGGGCCTCGGCGGTGATCTTCAGCGGCTCGATCTGGGACATCGCCCCCGGTGCCGGCAGGCCCACGGTCACCGTCACCCCGCCCACGGCCGTGGCGTTGAACGCGGTCTCGAACGCGCGCGGGTGCCCGGCGGCCTCGATGACCACGCGCGGCTTGTCCTCGAGCGCCACGAGCTCGTCCGGGGTGAGCGCCTCGTCCGCGCCGAACTCCTTCGCCAGCTCCAGCTTCTCGGCCAGCGCGTCCACGGCGATCACCCGGCGGCAGCCCACGGCCTTGGCGACCAGCACCGCGGCGAGTCCCACGCCGCCGAGACCGACCACGGCCACGGCGTCGTCGGGAACGGCCTGCGCCGCGTTGATGACGGCCCCTCCCCCGGTGAGCACCGCGCAGCCCATGACGGCCGCGATCGCGGCCGGGACGTCCTCGCCCACGGGCACCACGGAGCGCCGGTCCACCACGGCGTGGGTGGCGAACCCGGAGACCCCCAGGTGGTGGTAGACGTTCCCGCGGGTCTCGGAGCGCAGGTGCATCGAGCCCTCGATGAGGGTGCCGGAGGCGTTGGCCTTCGAGCCGACCGTGCACGGCAGCAGGCCCTCGGTCTTGCAGGCGGCGCACTCGCCGCAGCGCGGCAGGAACGCCATCACCACGTGCTGGCCCACGGCCAGGTCGGGGACCTCCGCACCCACGTGCTCCACGACGCCCGCCGCCTCGTGCCCCAGCAGCATCGGCAGGGGCCGCGGCCGGTTGCCGTTGACCACGGACAGGTCGGAGTGGCACACCCCGGCGGCCGTGATCCGCACCCGCAGCTCGGTGGGCCCGGGCTCGCCGAGCTCGAGCTCCTCGACGCGCAGCGGCTGCGACTCGGCGTACGGGGCGGAGGCCTCCATGGTCTCCAGGACGGCTCCACGAATCTTCACGACGACCTCCGGTATCGGTGCACGGGTGTGACGCCGTTCACGGTACCTCCTGCTCCGCCGGATCTCCCCTCCGCGAAGGTGGTGCGATGCCCCGGTCCTGCGCCGGGGGGCCGTCGGAATTCACCAGGTGCTCGGCACCATGTCGAGGGCCGTGCGGTGCATGCGGAGGTGAACTGTTCCGCATTCCCAGGTGAATCACTGTTGAACAGGTTACGAATCGGTACTAGGGTTCTATGCACCCGAGAACGGTTTGATGTCAAGGGCGTTCGGCGACCACGCGCGCACCTGGAACGCGAGGTGGTGCCATGTCTGATCGAAATCTTCACGTGATCCGCCGGGTCGGCGCTGTTCTGGGACACGTCCTGGTCTACGTCCTCATCTGGGCAGGGCTCGCGCTGCTCATCGCCGCCGCTGGCATCCGGTACTACTGGGGCGAGATCTCCGTGGGCCAGATGCTCCTGAACCTCGTCTCCGTGGAGATGGACGGCGGGGGCGGAGCCATCGTCTGGATGGGCATCCTGGGGATCGGCGTGGTGCCCCTGCTCCTCACCGCCGGGATCGCCCTGTGGCAGCACGTCCGGCGCCGCAGGCGCCACCACCACGGCCACGACCTGCGCCCTCGCCGCACCCGGTGGATCATGCGCACCCTCACCACCGCCCTGGTGGGCACGCTGGTCATCGGCGGCACCACGGCCTTCGCCACCACGGTGGGCGTGCGGGACTACATCAGGGCGGGGAACTCCGAGTACGACCTCGGCGACTACTACACGGCGCCGGCCGTCACCGGCGACCAGGACCGGCGCAACCTGGTGCTGATCTACCTCGAGTCCGGCGAGCAGACCCTCGCCAACGACGAGCACTTCGAGAAGGATGCGTTCGCTCCGCTCAAGGAGGTCACCGCGGCCTCTGACGGCTGGCAGAGCGTGGCGGACTTCCAGCAGTATCGGGGCGGGGGCTGGACCATGGCCGGTCTCACCGCCACGCAGTGCGGCATCCCGCTGAAGGGCATGGGCTCCGCCGCGGACAGCGGCGCCCTCAACGAGCTCGGCGGTGACGTCGAGACCTACCTGGGCGGCACCACCTGCCTGGGCGACGTCCTGGACGAGCACGGCTACCGCAGCGTCTTCCTGGGCGGCGCCAACGCCTCCTTCGCCGCGAAGGACACCTTCCTGAGCAGCCACGGCTATGAGGAGGTCAAGGACCTCTCCGACTGGCGCGCCGCCGGCGAACCGGAGGAGAGCTTCCGCGGCGACTGGGGCCTGAGCGACGGACGCCTCATGGCCCACGCCGCGGACGAGATCGACGAGCTGCACGCCGAGGCGGAGCAGACCGGCCGGCCGTTCAACCTCTCCGTGCTGACGCTGGACACCCACGAGCCGGTGCACATCTACGACTACTGCACCGTGGACACGCAGAACGAGGTCACCTCCGCGTTCTTCTGCTCCATGACCCAGGTGGCCGGTTTCGTCCAGCACATGGAGGAGCAGGGCTACCTCGAGGACACCGCCGTGGTGATCATGGGCGACCACCTCAAGCACATGAGCGCCGGCGACGCCTTCCACGAGCAGCTGGACCACCACGAGAACCGCACCATCTTCAACCGGATCTGGGTCCCGGGTGCGGACACGACCAAGGCGCCGCGCCCCGGGGTGGACCAGCTGAGCATGTACCCCACGCTCCTGGAGGCCGCCGGCCTGACCCTGCAGGACCGGGCGGCCGGGCTGGGCGTGTCCGCGTTCGCCCCGACGGTCCCGGAGGACTCGGCGCAGGCCATGGAGCCGGAGCTCTACGCCGAGCTGCTGGACTCGCGCTCCGCGCCGTTCTACGCGGAGGCCTGGGCCGGCGAGACCGCCGCCGAGTAGCGCTGCCCGGCCCCCTCGCCCGGCGGCGGAATCCCGCTCCGTCATCTGTCCGCGGCCCTGGGTGGCCCGCCCGCCCCGGCCTAGACTGGTGGCCCGGGAGGGGTCGCATTCCAAGGAGCGTGCATGATGGCCTTCATCCAGCTGATCGAATACACCACCTCGCGGCCGGAGGAGGTGGCCGAGGTCGTCGCGGAGTGGGAGCGGGCCTCGCAGGGCAACCGCACGGCCCGCCGCGTCCTGCTGACGCAGGACCGCAAGGACCCGAGCCGCTACTACGAGATCGTCTCCTTCGACTCCTACGAGTCCGCCATGGAGAACTCCGAGCTCCCGCAGACCCAGGAGTACGCAGGGAAGATGCGCGAGCTCATGGACGGGGAGCCGACGTTCCGCGACCTCGACGTCGTGGAGGACCGCGAGCTCTGAGTCCCCCGCACCGGGACCGGTGGGCATCGTCCACCGGTCCTGCCCGTCCGCGGCCGCGGCGCGGCCTCAGGCGGTCGCCGGCGGCACGGCCCGGCGCTGCAGCCCCCGCCTCCGGCCGAGCAGGATCAGCACGGCCGCGACGGCGGCGATGACGAGCATCGGCGCGAGCATGAACGGGCCGCCCACGCCGGCGGAGCGGTCGACCGCCTCGCCCATCTGCCCCGTCAGCGTGGACACCAGGAACAGCACCACGTTGTTCGCCGCGTGCACGAGCGAGGCCGCCTCGAGCCCGCCCGTGAAGTGGGTCAGCAGCGACATCGCGACCCCGAAGACGAAGTAGTACGCGATGAGCCACCCGTCCGAGGCGAAGTGCGCGATCGAGAAGGCCGCCGCGCTCACGAGGGTGCCGAGCAGGAGGGACGGGATCGCCCCGGAGACCCACGAGCCCGCCGCGCGCTGGATCACCCCGCGGAACATGTACTCCTCGGCCGCCGCCTGCAGGGGCGTGGTCAGCAGGACGATCGCGAGGAAGGCCCACGCGGTGGCGTCCAGGACCAGCGGCCCCGGGGCCTCGAGGAGCGCCACCACCGCCGCGTAGCCCACGAACAGCGGGACGACGACGACGGCCGCCCGCCCCAGCCAGCCCCACCGGAAGCGACCCTCCACCGCGTGCAGGGTGCCGACCGGCTGCCGGTGCAGGTACCGGTGCAGGACCACCGCGACGGCGGCCGAGGCGATCAGCGCCAGGTTGGTGGCCAGCAGCAGGACCGGGGTCATCCCGATCTGTCCGCTCGCGAGCTCCTCCGTGCTCATGGTGCCCCGCAGGAGCTCGATCGCCACGGCGCCGAAGGACACCACGACCGAGATCAGCAGGATCGCCGCGCTCACGGTCAGGATGCTGACCAGGCCCTTCCACCAGCGGTTGCGGGGCGTGCGGTAGAACTCCGAGTGGGTGAGCGGCGCCGCGGTCGTCGGACCGCCGGACCGCGGAACCGGAGGCCCACCGCCCGGGCGGGCGGACGGGGCACCGGTCTGCCAGGGCGCCGGCCGGGGCGGAGGGTGCGAGGTCATGTCCACAGGGTAGTTCTCGGGCCGTCCCGGGGAATCCACCCGGAGGTGGACGCCGGAGGGGCCCATCACCGTGGACCTGGGGACCGCCCCGGGATCAGGCCTGATCCTCCCCGAGGACGTGGCCCCGCTGCTCGGCGTAGAACTCCGCCTCCGCGGGCTCGGGCCGGTCCTGGCCGTTGAGCAGCCGGTGCCAGAGCGGGTAGTAGGCGGGCAGCTGGGACGCCGTGGTGATGCGGTCCCGGGCCTCCTGCGGCAGCGTCAGCTCGGCGGCGTCGAGGTCCTCCGTGAGGTGCTCGAACCTGCGCGCGGCGATCACGGTGCCGTCGATGCCCGGGCGGCCCAGGATCCAGGAGATCACCACCTGGGGGATCGTCCAGCCGAGCTCCCCGGCGATCTCGTCGAAGAGCTCGATCAGGTCGTAGGCGCGGCCCCGGTCCACCACGTGGGGCTCCGGCCAGCCGGTGCCCTGGCGGGTGTCGGCCGGGGTCTCGGCGCCGCGGCGGACCCTGCCGTTGAGCAGCCCCTCGCCCAGCGGGCTCCACCCGAAGGTCGCGATCCCGAGGTCCCGGGCGGCCGGTACGATCTCGTACTCGATCTCCCGGGCCTCCGGCGTGTAGTACGCCTGGTGCGCGATCGGGCCCTGCAGCCCCGCGGCCCGGGCCTCGTAGACCGTCTTGGCCAGCTGCCACCCGTTGTAGTTGGACACGCCCCAGTACCGGATCTTCCCGGCCCGGATCAGCTCGTCGGCGGTGGCGATGGTCTCGGTGATCGGGGTCTGCCCGTCCCACTGGTGGATGTAGAGCAGGTCGAGGTGGTCGGTCCGCAGCCGCTCGAGGCTGTCCTCGACCGCGCGGGTGAGGTGGAGGCGGCTGGCGCCGCCGTCGTTCGGGCCGTCCCCGGTGGGGGTCCGCGCTTTGGAGGTGAGGACCACGTCGTCCCGCTTGTTCCCGAGGATCTCGCCCAGGACGCGCTCCGAGTCCCCGGCGGAGTACAGGTTGGCGGTGTCGATGAAGTTCACGCCGCGATCCAGGGCCTCGTCGACCTGGCGGCGGGCCTCGTCCGGGCCGAGGCCCGCGATCTTCTCGAACCCTCCGCCGGAGCCGAAGGGGATGGTGCCCAGGGCCAGCCGGGAGACGTAGAGGCCGGAACTGCCGAGTCGGGTGTACTCCATGGGGGAACTCCTCTGGTCGTGATCGGTGCTGGTGGTGCGTGCTGGTGGTGCCTGCCGGCGCTCCGGAGGCGGCCGGCGGACCGGGCCCCGGGGCACGGTAGGCGACAACGACGGACCGGCGCTCAGGAATTCCTGGAGCGGGCCTCGGCGGTGGTCAGCGCGTGGGCCAGCGCGGTGAACTCGCGCACCGCCCCGGTCCAGTCGCCCAGCAGCGCCCAGAGGTCCAGGCCCTCGTGCCGGCGCTCCTCGAGCCGGTCCGCCAGGGCGGCGAGGACCGCCGAGCGCAGCTCCGTGTTGATGTTGATCTTGCCGATGCCCGCCAGGGGCGCGCGGACCAGCATGGTCTCGGGGATCCCGGAGGCGCCGTGCAGCACGAGGGGGGTGCGGTCGGCGGCCTCGCAGATCTGCTCGAGGCGGCTCCAGTGCAGGCGCGGGGTGCCCTGGTAGTGCCCGTGCACGTTGCCCACGTTCACGGCCAGCAGGTCCGCCCCGGACGCGGCCAGGAAGGAGGGGACCGCATCGGGATCGGTCATGCCGCCGGCCGCGGAGGTCCGGGCCGTGTCCTCGTCGCCGGGGAGGCCGCCGAGCTCCGCCTCGACCACCACGCCGGGGCCCGCCAGCTCGCGGGCGCGGGCGACGAACGCGGCGTTCTCGGCGTGGGGCAGGGCGGAGCCGTCGGCCAGGACGGCGTCGGCGCCGGCCGCCACGGCCTGCTCGACGAGCCCCAGGTCGACGGCGTGGTCCAGCTGCACGCACACGGGGGTGGCGGCGTCGTCGGCCAGGTGGCGCAGGGCGGTGACGAGGCGCCGGCCGCCGGTCCCGGCGGCCGCCTTCTGCGGGACCAGGAGGATCACGGGGCGGTCCGCGCGCTCGCTGGCGGCCACCACGGCCTGGGCCGTGGTGAAGTCGTAGGTGCTCAGCGCCGGCACGGCGGTGCGGGCGTCGAGGGCGGAGGTGACGACGTCGAGCAGGTTGGCGCGCACGGGCACAGTCCTTCGTCAGGTGTGGTTCAGCGGTCGGCCGGGGAGAGGTCCCCGAGCACGTAGGTCTTCAGGTCGGCGAGCGTCTGCTGCATGTGCTCGTCCATGGCCTGCCGGGCCCGCACGGGGTCGGCGGAGCCCAGGGCGGCGACGATCCTGCGGTGCTCGGCGATGGCGTGGGCCTGGATCTCGGGCACCCGGGAGGTCTGGGCCCGCCGCTCCTCCAGCACCCTGTGCAGCGGTGCGAACAGGACGGCGATGAACACGTTGCCGGAGGCCTGCAGGATCCGCTCGTGGAAGCGCAGGTCGGCGCGCACGAAGGCCGCCACGTCCTGGGCGCGGTGGGCGTCCTCCATGGCGTCGGCGTCCCGGGCCAGCCCGGCCAGCTCGGCGGCGGACAGCCGTCCGGCCGCCAGCTCGCAGGCGCCGGTCTCCAGGAACCGGCGCAGCTCGATCAGCTGCACGGCGGCCGCCGCGTCGTCCTGCCCCTCGGAGACCGCCCGGATGACCGCGTCCAGGGACGCCCACTGGGACACGGGGTTCACGAAGGTCCCGCGTCCGCGCTCCACGCGAAGGATGCGCTGGGCGCCCAGGGTCCTGACCGCCTCCCGCACCGTCATGCGGCTGACCTGGTGCTCCGCGCTGAGGTCGATCTCGCCGGGCACCACCGAGCCCGGGGGGAGGTCCCCGGCGACGATCCGGTCGAGGAGGGCGTCGGCGACCTGGTCGACCAGGGACGGGCGGGCCATGGTGCTCCTCTGCGGTGAGGTGGACGGCGGAGGGCAGCTCCTGCGTGCTCCGCCCGTGACAGGGGATCCTATCAACCAGGGAATGTCAGATGTCCGAGCTGTCAAGGGACGACTCCCCCGGCCGCGCGCGGCATTCCTGCCGTTGACCACGTGTCCCACGACACATAGCATGTCTGACATCTTACAGGTGGAGTGTCGGTTTGGAACCGACCGGGACCTGAGGACCGTCCTGACCGCTCCCCGAGAGGAAGTCCCCGCATGACCGTTCCCCGGACCCTGCTCGTGCTCGACGACGACCCGACCGGCTCCCAGTGCGTCCACGACGTCGACGTCGTCCTCGAGCTCGACCCCGCCCCCGTGCTGGACGTCGTCCGGCACCCCGGGCGCACCTGCTTCGTGCTCACCAACAGCCGGGCCCGGCCCGAGGCCGAGGCCGTGGCGATCAACACCGAGCTCGTCTCCGCGGTGCTGGAGGCCCTCGCCGCCGAGCACCTGCCCCTGCCCCACCTCGTCTCCCGCAGCGACTCCACGCTGCGCGGGCACGTCATCGCCGAGCCCACGACCCTCGCCGACGTCCTGGCCCGGCACGGGGTGGCGGTCGACGGGTTCCTCCTCGCCCCGGCCATGCTCGAGGCCGGCCGCTACACCGAGGACGACGTCCACTACGCGGTCCTGCAGGGCCGCCCGATGCCCGTGGGGGAGACCGACTTCGCCGCGGACGCCACCTTCGGCTACTCCTCCTCCGACCTCAAGGACTTCCTCGTGGAGCGCTCCGGCGGGACGCTGGACCGGGACGCGATCCTCTCCATCGGCCTGACGGACATCCGCTCCGGGGGCGTGGACGCGGTCGCGGGCATTCTGCGCCGGGCCCGGGACCGGGCCTGGGTGGTCGTCAATGCCACGGAGTACGCGGACCTCGACACCGTGGCGCAGGCCCTCGCCGTCCTCGAGGCCGAGGGCCGCACGTTCGTCACCCGGTGCGGCCCGTCCTTCGTGCGCCCCCTGGCCGGGCTGACCGGCTCGCGCGAGCTCGGCCCCGAGGACATCGTGGTGGGCCCCGGGCGCCTCCCGCACGGAATCGTGGCCGTCGGCTCCCACGTGGGGCTCACCAACCGCCAGCTCGCCGAGCTGCGGACCCGCCGCGACCTCTTCGAGGTCGAGCTCCACGTGCCCACCCTGCTCGACGACGACGCCCGCCCCGGCTACGTGGCCGACGCCGTCGCGCGGATCACCGAGGCGCTGGGGAGCCGCGACGCGGTGGTGTGGACGAGCCGCGAGCTCGTGCGCACGGAGGACCCCGACGAGTCGCTGGCCATCGCCCGGTCGGTCTCCGACGCGCTCGTGGAGGTCGTGCACGGGGTGGCGCAGGCCCGCCCGGCGTGGGTCGTGGCCAAGGGCGGGATCACCTCCCACGAGGTGGCCCACCGCGGTCTCGGCATCCGCCGGGCCACCGTGGCCGGCCAGTTCTTCCCCGGCCAGATCTCCATGTTCCAGCCCACCGACGCCCCGGACACCACCCGGGGCGGGCCCTATGTGGTCTTCCCCGGCAACGTGGGCACCGAGAGCGCCCTCGCCGACGTCGTGGAGGTCCTCGACCGGGCCGCCGCACACACCCGCACCTCTGACTCCCAGGAGAACCCGTCATGAGCACACCCCTGTCCGTCGGCTTCCTGGGACTGGGCGCCATGGGCGCCCCCATGGCCCTCACGCTGGCCCGCACCGGCTTCCCCGTCCGCGGCTTCGACGTCTCCCCCCGCGCCGGGGAGGTCGTGGGCGACGCCCTGGAGCTGCTGGCCGATCCCCGGCAGGCGGCGGCGGGGGCCGACGTCGTCGTCGTCATGGTCGCGACCGGGGCGCAGCTGCACGACGTCCTGTTCGGCGAGCGCGGCATCGCCGACGCCCTGGACCCGGACACGGTTCTGCTCGTGATGGCGACCGTCGGCCCCCAGGCCGTGGAGTCCGCCGCGCAGGGCCTCGAGGGCCGCGGTGTCCGGCGGGTCGTCGACGCCCCGGTGTCCGGCGGCACGGCGCGCGCCGCCACCGGGGACCTGCTCGTGATGGTCGGCGGCGCGGACCAGGACGTCGCCGCGGTCCGGCCGCTGCTGGACGCGATGGCCGCCAACGCCCCGCTCGTCGGCCCCCGGGTGGGCGACGGGCAGCGGTTCAAGGTGGTCAACCAGCTGCTGTGCGGGGTGCACATCGCCGTGGCGGGCGAGGCGCTGGCCCTGGCGGACTCCATGGGCCTGGACCCGGCGCAGTGCCTGGAGGTCCTCTCGACCGGGGCCGCCACGTCCTTCATGTTCGAGGACCGCGGGCCGCGGATGCTGCAGGGCGAGCAGGCCGAGGTCCGCTCCGCCCTGGACATCTTCGTCAAGGACATGGGTCTGGTCACCGACGCCGCCCGGGCGGTCGCCCAGCCGGTGCCGCTGGCCTCCGCGGCCGAGCAGCTCTACGTGCGCGGCCGCCGCGAGGGCCACGGCCGGCACGACGACTCCTCGGTCTTCGACATCCTCCGCTCCCGGTAGGAAGCACCCCGCGGGGACGGCGGACGGCGCGGTTCAGTCCGTGTCCGCCGCCGGGGCGGCGATGAGCTCGTCCTTCATGTCGGCCACGGCCGCGCGGATCGCGGTCATGACCGCCCGCACGGCGGGCCGGCGCAGCAGGTCGGCGCGGGAGACCACCCAGTACTCCACGGGGAACCACAGCTCCTGGGGGAAGAGCCGGACCAGGTCCTCGGCCCGCTCGGCGAGATAGCAGGGCAGCAGCCCGACCCCGGCGCCCGCCCGGGTGAGCTCCACGTGCACCACGGAGGACGTCGCGCCCACGCCCTGGCGCATCCGCGGGAACCGCCGGCGCGGGATGTCCAGCTCCGCGACGTCCTGCATGGAGTCCACGAAGTAGATGAGCGGGTGCTCCTGCACCTGGTCGGGCGTGCGGATGGCCGGGTGGGCGGCCAGGTAGTCCTGGGAGGCGTAGACGCCCAGGGAGTAGTCGGCCAGGTGGAAGGCCTCCTTGCGGGAGACCTCCGGGCGCCCGACGACCACCTCCAGGTCGATGCCCACCGGATTCGTCTGCGCCCGCCGTGCCGCGTTGATCATCTCCAGCCGCACCCCGGGGTGCTCCTCGATGAGCCGCCGCATGGCCGCGCCCATCACCACGCCGCCGAAGCCGTCCGGGGCCAGCGCCCGCACCACGCCGTTGATGGTGCTGCCGCGCCCGCCCGCGCCGAGCGGGAGGGAGCCCAGCGCCGCCTCGATCTCCTCGCCGGCGGCCACGAACTTCCGGCCCAGCTCGCTGGGCTCCCACATCTCCCCGGTGCGCACGAGCAGCCGGGCGCCCACGGTCTTCTCGAGCGCCGCCATCCGCCGCGACACGGTCGTGTGACTGAGCCCGAGGTCCGCGGCGGCGCCGGCGTAGGAGCCGTGGCGGACCACCGCGAGCAGCAGCAGGAGGTCGTCGGCACCGTGCGACAAGGGGCTTCTCCTCCCGGGGGCTGGACCGGCCCGGGGGAACGCACACGACCGGGCGGCATGTGCATTTTTGCACAGGCGCCGCGAGCGCATGGTCATTGTGAAGCGCACCACATATCCGCACACTGTAGGCAAACATTGTGACCACCGTCACCGTTTCCCCAGCAGGAGGAGAACCACATGAGCACCGAGGACAGGGTCGCCGCGTCGGCGGACCCGAACGACTCCCCCGAGAACCGGGGCGGGCTGAAGAAGGTCGTGGCGGCCTCGATGGCCGGCACGGTCGTGGAGTGGTACGAGTTCTTCCTCTTCGCCACCGCGTCCACCCTGGTCTTCGGCCAGCTCTTCTTCGTGGACACCGGCAACCCGCTGGACGGCATCCTCAAGGCGTTCCTGATCTACGCGGTCGGCTTCATCGCCCGCCCGCTGGGCGGCATCGTCTTCGGCCACTTCGGCGACAAGTACGGGCGCAAGCACCTGCTGCAGATCTCGATCGTCATGGTCGGCGCCGCCACCTTCCTCATGGGCTGCCTGCCCGGCTTCGAGCAGGTCGGCTACTGGGCCCCCGCCATGCTGGTGGTGCTGCGCTTCGTGCAGGGCTTCGCGGTGGGCGGCGAGTGGGGCGGCGCGGTCCTGCTCGTGGCCGAGCACTCCCCCAACAAGGAGCGCGGCTTCTGGTCCAGCTGGCCGCAGGCCGCCGTGCCGCTGGGCAACCTGCTGGCCACCGTCGTGCTGCTCACCCTGTCCTTCACCCTCTCCGAGGAGGCCTTCCTCTCCTGGGGCTGGCGCGTGGGCTTCTGGCTCTCGATCGTCATCGTGGCCATCGGCTACTACATCCGCACCCACGTGACGGACGCCGCGATCTTCAAGGAGGCCCAGCAGGAGGTCCGCGAGGAGAAGTCCGCCGCCTACGGCGTGGGCGAGGTCTTCCGCCGCTACCCCCGCGGCGTCTTCGGCGCCATGGGCCTGCGCTTCGCCGAGAACATCCTCTACTACGTGGTGGTCACCTTCTCGATCACCTACCTGTCCACCCAGCGTGACGTGGACACCAGCCGGATCCTGCTCCTGCTGCTGATCGCCCACGTGATCCACGCGATCTGCGTGCCGCTCGTCGGCCGGGCCACCGACAGGGTGGGCCGCCGCCCGATGTACGCCGCGGGCGCCTTCCTCGGTATCTTCTGGGCGTTCATCGCCTTCCCGATGTTCAACACGGACAACAGCTTCATCATCCTGGCGGCCATCACCATCGGCCTGATGATCCACGCGCTCATGTACGCCGGGCAGCCGGCCATCATGGCCGAGATGTTCCCCACCCGGATGCGCTACTCGGGCGTCTCCCTGGGCTACCAGGTGACCTCGATCGTGGCCGGCTCGCTGGCCCCGATCATCGCCACCGCCCTGCTGCGCGAGTTCAACTCCTGGGTGCCGATCGCGATCTACATCGCCATCGCCTGTCTCATCACCCTCTTCGCGGTGTGGACGCTGCGCGAGACCAAGGGCATCTCCCTGCAGGACATCGACGCCGAGGACCGGCGCCGGCTCTCCGAGGAGAAGTCCGCCGAGGACCGGACCTCCTGATCCCCGACCTCCGCACCCACCCGCGCCCAGCGGCGGACCGGCTCCCCGGTCCGCCGCTGGGCGCGCTGTGCACGACCCCCAGCTCCCGACACCCTCGACACCTTGCAGAAGGGACTCCCCGATGACCACCATCACCTGGATCGGCCTCGGCCACATGGGCAACCCGATGTCCGCCAACCTCGCCGGGGCGGGCTATGACGTCCGCGGCCACGACGTCAGCGCCGACGCCATGGCGGCCGCCCGCGACCGCGGCGTGCAGACCTTCGACACGCTGGAGGAGGCCCTCCAGGGCGCCGACGTCGTGTTCACGATGCTGCCCAAGGGCGAGCACGCCCGCGCCGTCTACCTCGGCGACAGCGGCGTGATCGCGCTCGCCCCGAAGGACGCGCTGCTCATCGACAGCTCCACCATCGACGTGGAGACCGCGGAGGAGCTCCACCGGGCCGCCGAGGACGCCGGTTTCCGCTTCGTGGACGCGCCGGTCTCCGGCGGGATCAGCGGCGCGGCCGCGGCCACCCTGACCTTCATGGTCGGCGGGAAGCCCGACGTCGTGGAGCAGGCCCGGACGTTCATCGAGCCCATGGCCCGCAAGATCGTGGCCACGGGCCACGCCGGCACGGGCCAGGCCGCCAAGATCGTCAACAACATGATGCTGTTCATCTGCCTCGAGGCCTGCGCCGAGGGCTCCGTGCTCGCCGACCGGCTGGGCCTGGACCCGCAGGTGTTCTGGGACATCGCCTCGGTGTCCTCGGGCAACTCCTGGGCGCTGCAGACCTGGTACCCCGTGCCCGGGATCGTGGACTCCGCCGCGGCCAACAAGAACTTCGAGGCCACCTTCAGCGCCGCCCTCGCCGCCAAGGACGCCGGTCTGGCGCTCATGGCGGGCGAGCAGACCGGCGTGGAGCTGCCCGCGGCGAAGCTCGTGGCCGAGAGGCTCCAGCAGCTCATCGACGAGGGGCTCGGGGACAAGGACTGCTCCCTCATCACCAAGTACGCCGCGCCGGACGGGAAGATCCCGGGCTGGGACCCGGACCGGGCCTGAACGGCGCCGAGACCACCACGACCGAGGAGGACACCATGCAGAACACCAAGCAGGACGCCGAGGCCCGCGCGCAGCAGGACGCCGAGCGGGGCGCCCAGGACCCCCGGACCGCCGGGACGGTCATCGAGCACTTCATCGACGGGGCCCGCCACGGCGGGTCCGGGCGCACCGCGGACGTCTACAACCCCGCGACCGGGCAGGTGGCCAAGCAGGTGCTGCTGGCCTCCGCCGAGGACGTCGCCACCGCGGTGGAGGCCGCCGAGCTCGCCCTGCCCGGCTGGCGGGCCACCGGGCTGTCGAAGCGCTCGGCGATCATGTTCAAGGTCGAGAACATCATCCGGGAGCGCACCCCGGAGCTGGCCGCCATCATCACCGCCGAGCACGGCAAGGTCCTCTCGGACGCGGCCGGTGAGGTCGCCCGCGGGCTGGAGAACGTGCAGTTCTGCGCGGGGCTGATGCACCACATGAAGGGCGAGTTCCTCGAGCAGGCCGCCACCGGGGTGGACGTGCACCAGACCCGCCAGCCGGTGGGCGTGGTCGCCTGCATCACCCCGTTCAACTTCCCCGCCATGGTCCCGCTGTGGATGATCACCACCGCGATCGCCGCCGGGAACACCGTGATCCTCAAGCCCTCCGAGCGGGACCCCTCGGCGGCGGTGTGGATCGCCGAGGCCTTCGCCGAGGCCGGGCTGCCCCCGGGGGTGCTCAACGTGGTGCACGGGGACAAGGAGGCCGTGGACGAGCTGCTGACGAACCCGCTGGTCAAGGCCGTGTCCTTCGTGGGCTCCACCCCGATCGCCCGGTACATCTACGAGACCTCGGCGCAGCACGGCAAGCGCGTCCAGGCGCTGGGCGGGGCGAAGAACCACATGGTGGTCATGCCGGACGCCGACCTGGACGGGGCCGCCGACGCCGCGATCTCGGCCGCCTACGGCTCCGCCGGGGAGCGCTGCATGGCGGTCTCGGTGCTCGTCACCGTAGGGGACGTGGCCGACCCGCTGATCGAGCGGCTGAAGGAGCGGATCGCGAAGCTGACCATCGGGGACGGCACCGATCCGGCCTCCGAGATGGGCCCGCTCATCACGAGGGCGGCCCTGGAGCGGGTCAACGGCTACGTGACCGGGGCGGAGGCCGAGGGGGCGACCGTCGTCGTCGACGGCACGCGGCAGGAGTTCGACGGCGAGGGGTTCTTCACCGGCGTCTCGCTGCTGGACCACGTGAGGCCCGGGATGAAGGCCTACGACGAGGAGATCTTCGGCCCGGTCCTGTCCGTGGTGCGGGTGGAGACCTACGAGGAGGCCGTGCGGCTGATCAACACCAACCAGTTCGCCAACGGGGTGGCGGTGTTCACCCGGGACGGCAAGACGGCCCGGCAGTTCGAGTTCGAGATCGAGGTCGGCATGGTCGGGGTCAACGTCCCGATCCCGGTGCCGATCGGCGCGTTCTCGTTCGGCGGCTGGAAGAACTCCCTGTTCGGCGACACCCACATGTACGGGCCGGAGGCGTTCAACTTCTACACCCGCCGCAAGCTCGTGACCACGCGCTGGCCCGAGCCCTCGGAGTCCCAGATCAACCTGGGCTTCCCGACCCACTGACGGGTCCGCCGGGGTCCCGGCCATGACGAGGCCGGTCCCCGCCCTCGGTTCGGAGGGCGGGGACCGGCGTGCGCGCCCCGGTCAGCTCTTGAGGCCGTCGCCGATGTTGCGGGCGGCGTCCTTCAGGTGCTCGCCGGCCTGCCGGGTGGTCCCGGCCGTCTTCTGCGCCTGGCCCTCGGCCTGCAGATCGCGGTTGTCGGTGGCGTCACCGACCGCCGCCTTGGCCGAGCCGACCGCCTTGTCGGTCGCGTTGCGGATCTTGTCGTCGAGTCCCATCGGGATCTCCTTTCGTGCCCCGGCGTCCTCGGCCGGGGGTCTTCGGCCGGGGTGCTGCGCCGTGGGGCCGGCGCGGGGGCCCGGCGGGGCGGGGCGCCGGCTCAGGCGGCCCCGGGTCCGGGGTGCCGGCAGTCCTCGACGTGCTCGTGGAGCTGCCGCTCGTCGACGGCCTCGACCGCCTCGGCCATCGCGTGCAGGAAGGCGGTCACGGTGGCGGCCTCCTCGGCGGACAGATCCCGGGCGGCACGGAGCATCCGCTCGTGCATGGCGCCCAGGGTGGAGCGGACCTCGCAGTCGGCCTCCTGGGTGGCCACGATCACCAGCGCCCGCCGGTCCGTGGGGTGGGGGCGGCGGGCCACGTGGCCGCTGCGGGAGAGCCGGTCCAGCAGCGTGGTGGTGGAGGCCGAGGAGATGCCCAGCTTGCTCGCCAGGTCCCGGGGGCTCATGGGGGTCCCGGCGCGGTCCGCCTCCAACAGGTAGCGCAGGGCCAGCACGTCCTTCTCCCCCATGCCCATGGAGTCGCGGGTGCGCAGCCGCATGGCGGACTCGGCCGCCCGGTAGGCCCGCAGGGCCTCGAGCACCTGCACGGCCGGAGGACGGTCGCCCTCGGCGGCGTACCAGTAGCCGGACGAGGTGCTGGGATGTGCGGTCATGCGTCCAGTGTAGGTGATCTACAAATCAGGTGAACTGATAACTAGACAATCTAGTAATACTGCTGTTCGATGGGATCGTGTGGTCCTGTGAGGGAGCGCACGCCGTCGCAGAGGAACACCGCAGGGTACGTGAGGAAGAGGTCGGAAGATGAGCCAGCAGCTGCACCCCGGATCCACCGTAGAGACGACAGAGCACTCCCCCCTCCGGGCGGTCCGGAACGACCCCGGGGCGGTTCCCGCCGCCCCCGTGCACTGCGGCGAGCCCATGCCGGTGCGCACCCTGGACTTCGCCGAGGTGCAGGACCACGTCAACCACGCCGTGGCGCAGGCTGCGATCGACGGCCGCCGGGTGCACGCCTGCGCCTGCGGCTTCCTGCAGGAGACGCCGGTCCCCGGAGGCACGGTGCCCTCGATCGTCCCCGACGGCGAGGCGATGCTTTTCCGCCCGTTCTTCACCCGGCGCGTCCTCGCCGCGGCCGGACGGGTCGAGAACGCCGAGTGGTCCTTCGACCAGGCCCTGGCGGACGCCGGGCCTCTTGCCGCCCAGGACACCCAGGAGCAGGCCCGGCGCCTGTGCGCCTACGAGGCCGGCCTCGAGGTCGAGCGCTGGCGGCTGGACCAGGCCCTCGAGTCCCTGCGCGACGAGCTCCGCCTGGCCGCGCGCCACGGCGTGCCGATCACCCTCTTGGCCCGCGAGGCGGCCCTCGACGAGGCGGATGTGGTGGACCTGCTGCACCTGGGCGACGTCCCCGCCGACGCCCCCGCGAACTCTTCCGTGAACTCTCCGGCGACCTCTCCCGCGGACGGGACCGGCCGCGCGCTCGCCGAGGCCTGCTGAGCCCCCCGGGCCGCGCGTGCCGGGCCGCTACGCTGGAAGGGCCCCGCAACGCCGCCGCGCCCCGGAAGGACGCCCGTGAAGTCGATCGTCGCGACCCTGCTCGTCCTGGCCCTGGTGCTGACCTCGGCCGGGGCGCTGCTGACCACCGTGGACGCCCAGGAGTGGCTGCCCGTCGTGGTGCTCGCGGCCCTCGCCTACCTCGGGACGTTCACCCTGTACCGGCGCGTGCGGGACCGCTGGGCCGAGCGCTACGCCGACCGCCGGGACTGATCCCGGCGCGAGCGGCGCCACGACCGCCACGCCCCGGTGGACCACAGGGCCCACAGCACGAGCAGCGGCTGGAACAGCAGCCGCACGGCCCGGGCGCGGTCGGTGTCCAGACCGAAGGCGTCCGTGCGCGTGAGGTACTGCGAGACGTTGCCCGGGAACACGGCCACGAAGAACGCCGCGGCGAGCCACCCGAGCAGCACCCGCCGCCGGGGCAGGACCACCAGCGCCGCGCCGAGGACGATCTCCACCACCCCGGAGCCCAGCACCACGGCGTCGTCGGGCACGGGCAGCCACTCGGGAACCTGGGCCGTGAACTCCTGGCGGGCCACCGTGAGGTGGCTGATCCCGGCGCCGAGCAGGACGAGCCCGAGGAGCACCCGGGCGATCGTGCGCGGCAGGGAGGCGGCCGGTGCTGCCGGCCGGGCGGACGAGGTCATGCCCGCAGACTAGAGGTCATGCCCGCAGATCGACAGCGCGGGCTCAGGAGCGGTCGAAGTCCGCCTTGCGGATCAGCCCGTGCACCCCCACGGTGCGGTCCACCACCTGGGAGATGGCGAAGTCCGCGGCGGCCGAGAGGTAGGCGTAGGCCACGGCGCGCTCCATGCCCTTGTCCTGCTCGAGGAAGTCGAGGGCGTTGAGCACGGCCCGGCGCATCGCCACGTCGAGATCGGAGTTCTGCTCCCCGCCGGCCGCGCCGTCCGGGTCGGAGAGCCCGATCGGGATCCAGTGCTCGTCCGTCTCCGCGAACGGATAGGAGTGGGCCACGGAGGGCGCGTCCCCCTCCCCGGCCTTGCAGACCGTGAGCCGGAACGTGCCGCGCAGCGAGCCCTCCATCGCGGTGAGCGCCACCTCGCCGTCGCCCATGGCCATGTGCGGGTCCCCCACGTAGAACAGGGCGCCGTCCGTCTGCACGGGCAGGTAGAAGGTGGAGCCCACGCCGAGGTGGCGGATGTCGATGTTGCCGCCGCCCAGCGTCGGCGGGATCGAGTTGAGCAGGTCGTCGGTGGGCCCGGAGCCCTGCTGGTATGCGACGCCCATCATGCCCATGAACGGGCGCAGCGGGAACCGCACGGCCCCGCCGGCCATGACGCCCTGACCGTGCTCCACCGGGGTGAACGTGGAGACGTTGCCGTACTCCTGCGGGTTGCCCGTGGACCGGCCGTCCGTGCCCACCGCCGGCAGCACGTCCTCGACGAGGATGTCGGCCACCGGCCCGCCGCGGGCGGGGCCCGGCAGCGCGCCCTTGCCGTGGCGGCTCGAGACCACCCCGTACGGCACGCGCAGGTCGGCGTGCAGGGTCTCGATCTTCAGGACGTCCCCGGGACGCGCCTCCTCGACGAACACCGGGCCGGTCACCACGTGCGGGCCGTCCCGGTCGAAGTCCCGCTCGGTGCGGTCGTAGTCGCGGGCGATCTCCACCGCGTCGTCCAGGACCCGGGCGCGGGAGACCCCCTGCGCGCCGAAGAACTCCACCGGGTCCCGGCCCTGGTCCTCGAGGATCCCCTCGTGGGAGACGGCGTCGATGGTGACCGTGCGCCCCGAGCGCATGCGCAGCGAGGGCTCGGCGTCCACGGACGGGACGTAGCCCCACAGCACGCTGTCCACGTCCGAGGGCAGGTAGTGGTCCCCGGGGATCCTGCCCTTCCCGGGCTGCAGGACGGAGCCCCGGAAGCCGGGGCGGCCGCCCTTCGGGTGCTGGGCGCCCATCGGGACGGCCGCGGAGGCCGCGCCGACCCCGGTGCCGGTGACCGCGCCGGCGGCGGCCACGGCGGTGGCCGCCCGGAAGAAGGTGCGCCGCCCCAGACCCCGCTGGAGTTCGTCGGCGGCGCGGCGGGCGAAGTGCTCACTCATGGGTGGCTCCTGCGGTCAGGGGCGGCTTTCTCGAACGCCTACGACCATAGGGAGAGCGTGTTTCCGGTTCGGGGTCCCCGTGTTTCCGGGCCGTGACGGCGAGCGCCGAGGGCGGGAGCGGGGGTTGGACAGGTCACCGGGCGCCCCGGCCGTGGTGCTACCGGCGGCGACAGCCCGACCTCGTTGTCGGGACCGCGCACGGACGCCCGCGTGACCTGCGTCACCCACAGTAGGGGTTACCGGGGGGTCCGGCATGTCCCATGCGAAATATGACGGTTACGAATGCACATCGATCGGGGCGGGTCGGCGGAACCCGTGGCGAGGTGCTGATTCAGCGGAAGTCGGCCTTGCGGATCCGGCCGTGGGCGCCCGCGGAGCTGTCCTCCAGCCGGGTGACGGCGAACTCCGCGGCGCTGGAGAGATAGGCGTGGGCGATGGGCCGGTCCATGCCGCGGTCCCGGGCCAGGAAGTCCACCCCGGCCCGCACGGCCTGCTGCATGGCCGCGGTCAGGCAGAACGTCTGCTCGTCGGCGTCCTCCGTCCCGGAGCGCCCGACGACGATCCAGTGCTCGTCGGTCTCGGCGAACGGCTGCCGGTGCGCCACGGCGGGCACGTCCTGGGCGCCGGTCCGGCACACGGTCACCCGGAAGGTGCCGCGCAGGGGCTGCCCGGCCGCGCCGAGGGCCCGGTGGAGCTCCCGGGGGCAGAAGGCGGTCCCGTCCGCACGGACCGGCAGGTAGGCGGTGCACCCGGTCCCGAGCGGACCGCCGGACGCGCCGGGGTCCGCGACCCGGAGCACCTCGACCTTGAGCGCGTCGCCGGAGCGGGCCGCCGGCAGGAGCACCGCGCCGGTGACCACGTGCGGGCCGAGCCCGTCGAGGGCGGGGACGTCGTGCCCCTCCTCCGCCCGGGGTGCCGCGGGGGTCCCGGCCGCCGGGCGTCCGTCCTGCGCGGGACCCCCCGGCTGCGGGCGCTGGAAGCCCGGGACGCCCAGGCCGGACGAGGGGTGGGCGGCCCGCGCGGCCGCGGCGCGGGCCCGGGCGGCGTCCTCGGGGTCCGGCTCGGCGCGGAGGGGCTCGGGGCGGGCGGGGGCGGCAGCGGTGCCGCCGACCACCCGGAGGACCGGCCGCCGGGCGTGCGGCACCACGGGCGCGGGTCCTGGTCCGGCGTGCTCGGTCATGGGCTGCTCCTTGGGGGCGGGGCGAGCGGTTCAGCTCCGACGGTAGGAAGTGCGTGTTACTGCATCGGGCACGTCGTGTTTCCGGAGCATGACGATCCTCATAACGAGACGAAGCATGCCACGGACGGGCGGGCAAGCCCCACAAATGACAATTGCGACGCCGGCACTCCCGTGCTGCCCCTCGCGCACGACCTAGTCTGGCCGGATGGAAGTCCACAAGGCCCAGGCGTTCCTCGCCGTCGCGGAGGAGCTGCACTTCGGCCGCGCGGCAAAGCGCCTGCACATGGCGCAGCCGCCCCTCAGCCGCCTGATCCGGCAGCTGGAGTCCGAGCTGGGCGCCACCCTGTTCGAGCGCAACACCCGCCACGTGACCCTGACGCCGCAGGGCGAGGCCCTGCTCGAGCCGGCCCGGGAGCTGGTGATGCTCGCGCAGCGCATGAAGGACGTGGTCCGCAAGTCCCAGGCGGGCGAGACCGGGCGGGTGCGGCTCGGCTTCGCCGGGGCCTCGGTGAACCAGGCGGTGGGCGAGCTGGCGCGCCAGGTCCGGCGCCGTCGCCCCGGGATCAGCCTGGAGCTCTACAGCTCGCAGTTCTCCTACCTGGGCCTGGAGAAGGTCCTGGACGACTCCCTCGACATCGTGATCGGCCGGTGGGACTTCCTGCCCGCGGAGATCAGCTCCCGGCTGGTCGCGCTCGAGGAGCTGCTCATCGCCCTCCCGGAGAGCCACCCGCTGGCCGACCGCGAGACGGTCGACGTCGAGGACCTCGCCGGGGAGGCGTGGATCGTGCTGCCCGGCGGGGCGGGGGCCACGCTGCCCAACCGGCTCAACACCCTGGCGATGAACGCGGGGTTCGTCCCGCGCATCGTCCAGGTGGCCCCGGACTCCTGGACGCTCGTGGTCCTCGTGGGCGCCGGGATGGGCATCTCCCTCATCCTCTCCAGCGTCCGGGACAACGTGCCGTCCCGGGGCGTGGTCTACAAGCCGCTGACGCAGGAGCAGAAGCCGGTCGAGGTCCGCCTCCTGTGGCGCCGCGGGGACGCCAACCCGGCGCTGCAGTCCGTCATCGAGATCTCCGAGACGGTGTTCCCCGCGCCCGGGGGCCCGCTGCCCGCCCCGGCGACCGGCACTCCGTGACCCCCGCCCCCTCGCCGAAGGGGGGTGCTCAGCTGAAGGCCGAGATACCGGTGATGTCCCGGCCCACGAGCAGCGCCTGGATGGAGTCGGTGCCCTCGTAGGTGGAGACCACCTCCATGTCCGTCATGTGCCGGACGACGTGGTTCTCGAGCAGCAGCCCGTTGCCGGCCAGGAGGTCCCGGGCCTCGTTGCAGATCCACTTGCCCTTCTGCGCCGTGGCCATCTTCACCATCGAGGCCTGCGCGTTGGACAGCTGACCGCGGTCGGCGAGCTCGGCCATGCGGTCGCAGAGCAGCTGCATGGTGGTGAGCTCGCTGAGCATGTTGGCCAGCCGCGACTGGACCAGCTGGTAGCCGCCGATGGCCCGGCCGAACTGCTGCCGTGTCGCGGCGTAGTCGGCGGCGATCTCGAAGGCCGCCATGCCGTGGCCGACCGCCTCCCACGCGGCGCCGCCGCGGGTGGCCTGCAGCACCCGGGAGACGTCCTTGAAGGACCGGCAGTTCTCGAGGCGATTGCCCGCCGGGACCCGCAGGCCCTCGAGCACGATGTCGGCCTGCTGGATCGCGCGCTTGCCGACCTTGCCGGTGATCACCTCGGGCCGGTACCCGGCCGGGTGGTTGCCCTCGGCGTCCTTCTCCACGACGAACGCGTTGACCTTCCCGTCCTCGGTGTTGCGCGCGAACAGGACGACGACGTCGGCCGCGTCCCCGTTGCCGATCCACCGCTTGTGCCCGTCGATCACCCACTCCTCGCCCTCGCGGCGGGCGGAGGTCTCCAGGGCCACCGAGTCCGAGCCGTGCTCCGGCTCCGTCAGCGCGAACGCGCCGGTCTTCTCCAGCCGCGCCATCGCCGGCAGCCAGCGCTGCTTCTGCTCCTCGGACCCCAGCATGTTCAGCGCCCCCATGCACAGGTTGCCGTGCACGCCCAGGAACGTGTTGATGCTGCCGTCGGCCCTCGCCATCTCCCGGGCCACCATGCCCGCGGCCTTGCGGGACATCCCCGGGCAGCCGTAGCCCTGGATCGTGGTGCCGATGATGCCCAGCTCCGCCAGCCCGGGCACCAGCTCCCAGGGGAACTCGGCGCGCTCCCAGTAGTCGTTGATCACGGGCAGCACGCGCTGCTGGGCGAACTCGCGGACCCGGTCCCGGATCGCGATCTCCTCGGGCGTCAGGTCGTCGTCCAGCCGGAAGTAGTCGGAGGTCGCGGCGCCCGCGCGGACGGCGGCCGGGGCCTCGGTCGAGGGGGCGCTGGAGATGGTGGTCATGGTCGGTCCTTTCGTCGGCGGGTCCCAGGACCCGCGGTGGTCGGAGTGGTCGGTGCCGCCGGGCGTTCCCGGCGGGTGGCCCGCAGGATCGCGAGCAGTCCCAGCGCGGTCAGGGCGACCGCGGGGAAGACGAGGAGCGAGGCGCCGGTGGCCCACGCCAGGGAGACCCCGGAGTAGCCCACGGCCATCGCGAGGAAGCGGACCATGTTGTGGATGCCGATCGCGGTCCCGGAGCCCCCGGCGGGCGAGAGCAGGAGCTCCGTGGCCGCCGCGCTCTGGGCGAAGGCGATGCCGGTCCCGGCGAGCACGAGCCCCAGGACCACCAGGGACACGATCACCCAGCGGGCCACGCCCAGACCGGACGAGACCATGGCCAGCGTGACCACCGGGGCGGCGACCACGAGGATCAGGACGCCACGGCCGAGCTGGACGCCGCTGCCGTGCCGGCGGCCCACCCGCGCCGCGACGGGTCCCGCCGCCGTCATGGCGAGCGCCAGGGTGAAGACCACGGCGCCGATCCGGGCCGGGCCCAGGTCCAGGTCCGAGGCGAGGAACAGGGGCACGGCCACGATGGCCACCGCCATGGACCCCATCGCCAGCCCCGCTCCGGCCGCGGCCGTGAGGTAGGCGGGGTCCCGCAGCAGGGCCGGGTCCAGCAGGGGCCGCGGGGACGTCGCCCCGGACGCGGCCCGCCGGGCCCGGCGCCGGCAGAGGTGGGCGAACAGCCACCAGCCGAGCACCGCGCAGACCGCGCTCGCCGCCGCCCAGGACCAGGGGCCGGACTGCCCGGCCAGCACCACGGCCGCGGCCGTCGAGCCGCCGCCGAGGACGAGCCAGACCATCGCGGCCACGTGCATCGGCGGGCGCCGCCGCCCGATCCGGGGCATGAACGCCACCAGGAGGACCATCAGCACGAGCACCAGCCCGGCGTGCACCACGAAGACCCAGCGCCAGCTCAGCGCCTCGGTGAGGACGCCGCCGAAGGGCGGGCCCACGGCCTGGCCCACGCCGATGGCGGAGGCCCAGGCGCCCATGGTCTGCGCGGTCCGCTCCGGCCAGGTGGTGACCAGGGCCGCCTGCACGCAGGGCGGGATCGCGCTGCACGCCGCGCCCTGCACCATCCGGGCGAGCACGAGCGACTCCATGCCGGTCGCCGCGGCCGCCGTGAGCTCCGCGAGGACCATGACGCCCAGCGCCGAGATCAGGAAGGTCTTGACCCCGAGCCGGTCGCCGAGCCAGCCGGCGAGGGGGACGGCGGTGGCCATGGCCACCGTGAAGGCGCTCACGGCCAGCACCGACTGCTGGGCCGTCATGCCGAGGTCCGTCTGGATGACGTACAGCGGCGCGTTGATCACGTTCGAGGACATCGTGCCCATCGCCGTGGTGGCCAGCAGCGCCGGATAGGCGATCCGCCGCGCCCGCAGGGCGGGCCGGCCCCTCCGGAACGCGGTCATGCACGCACGGTCACGGAGTCCGGCTCCGGCTCCGGCTCCGGGACGACGACGCCCTCCAGGGCGGCCCGCACCGACGCCGGCAGCGGGGTGGAGCGGCCCGTGGCCGGGTCCGTCTGCACGAGCACCGTCCGGGCGCGGACCGCGACCTGCCCGTGCTGGACCAGCTCGTAGGCCACCGTGTAGGACGACCGGCCGAGGCGGCAGACCCAGACGCGGGCCGTGAGCTCGGGGCCGTGGTCGATGGAGCGCAGGTAGTCGAGCGTCAGGGAGACCACCACGCGCGGCCGGGCGGGGTCCGGGACGCCGTCCTCCCCCAGCCAGGAGGCGACCGCCGAGAGCCGCGCCTCCTCGATCAGGGTGACCACGCGGGCGTTGTTGACGTGCCGGTTCAGGTCCTGGTCGGACCAGCGCACGGGCAGCACGGTGGTGTGCACGGCGCTCACGACGCCTGCCGGACCGCGGGCTCGCCGCGCTCGAGCCACGCCAGGACGCGGTCCCGGTCCGCGTCGAGCAGCGGCGGGGCCTGCGTGTAGTCGACCGGGGTGCGGCTGAAGTCGACCGGGTGGCGGACCGTGGGGACCTCCCGGCCCCCCGTCCCGGCCAGCACCACCGGGTCCAGGCCGAGGTCCTCCGCGAACCGGACGCCCTCGTCCACCCCCAGGATCGGGGCGCAGGGCACCTTGACCGCCTTGAGCAGCTCGAACCAGTCCTCGGCGTCCCGGGCGGCGAGCCGCTCGATCATCAGCCGGCGCAAATCCACCCGGTTGGCGTTGCGCACGGACACCGTGGCGAACCGCTCGTCCTCGGCGAGCTCGGGCGCGCCGAGGCACCGGCACAGCCGCGCGAACTGCCCGTTGTTGCCCACCGCGATGACCATGTCCTTGTCCCGGGTGGGGAAGGGCTCGTAGGGGTAGAGGCTCGGGTGCTCGTTGCCCATCCGGGTGGGGACGCTGCCGCCGGCCACGTAGGCGGCGGACTGGTTGACCAGCCCGGACAGCGCCGAGGTCAGCAGGTTCAGCTCCACGTGCTGGCCCGTCCCGGAGGACTGCCGCTCGTGGAACGCGCCCAGGATGCCGGTGGAGGCGTGCAGGCCCGTGATGACGTCGAAGAGGGCCACGCCGGCCCGGTACGGCTCGCCGTGCTGGCTGCCGGTGAGGCTCATCATCCCGGAGAGGGCCTGGGCCAGGAGGTCGTAGCCGGGCAGGTCGGCGCCGCCGGCGGTGCCGAAGCCGGTGATCGAGGCGTAGACGAGGTCCGGGCGCCAGGCGCTGACGCTCTCGTAGTCGAGGCCGTAGCGCACCAGGCCGCCGGGCTTGAAGTTCTCCACCAGGATGTCCGCCCGGGCGATGATCCGCTCCACGACCGCGAGCTGCTCGGGGTCCGAGAAGTCCAGGGCGATGGAGTGCTTGTTGCGGTTGACCGAGAGGAAGAACGTGCTCTCGCCGTCCCGGTGGGGCGGGACCCACGCGCGGGCGTCGTCCCCGGCGGTGCTCTCGATCTTGATGACGGTCGCGCCCATGTCCGCCAGCAGCATGGTGCAGTAGGGGCCGGCGAGCACGCGGCTGAGATCCGCCACCACCACCCCGGCGAGCGGGCCCGTGCCGGGGCGGCCGAAGATCTCCTGCAGGGCGTGGGCGTCCTCGAACTGGCTCATGTTCTCTCTTTTCGTCGTCGCGTCTCGTCCGGGCTCAGCCGGCGTACTCGTACCAGCCGCGGCCGGTCTTGCGGCCGTACCGGCCCTGCTCGTAGAGCTTCTCCACGGAGGGGTGCGGGAGGTCGTCGGGGTCCCCGCTCTGCTCGTGCTGGGCCAGCCGGATCAGGTAGGCCACGTCGATGCCGACCAGGTCCATGAGCTCGAACGGCCCCATGGGGTGGCCCAGGGCCGTCCGCGCGGCCACGTCGATGTCCTCGAAGCTCGCCACGCCGTCGGCCTCGAGGCGCAGCGCCTCGTCCCGCAGGGCCCCGAGGAGGCGGTTGGCCACGAAGCCGGGGACCTCGTGGTGGAGCCGCACGGGCTGCTTGCCGAGCCGGCGGGCGAGCTCCGTGGTGGTCTCCGCGGTGGCGTCGGAGGTCTGCGGGTTGCGCACCACCTCGACGCAGGCCATGACCAGCGCCGGGTTGAAGAAGTGCATGTTGCACACCCGGTCCGGCCGGCCGGTCGCGTCCGTGAGCAGGGACGAGGGGATGGTCGAGGAGTTGGTGGCCAGGATCGCGTGCTCGGGCGCCGCCTCGTCCAGGTCCGCGAACAGCTGCCGTTTGATGTCGAGGCGCTCCACGGCGGCCTCGAGCACGAAGTCGGTGGTGCGGGCCGCCTCGAGGGAGTCGGTCGTGTACGCCATCCGGGCGAGGGCGGCGTCGACCTCCTCCCGGCTCCGGCTGCCCTTCTCGGCGAGCCGGCCGAGGCGGCGGTGCACCTCGTCCCGGGACCGCTCGAGGGCGGCGGGGTCGAGGTCGCTGGTGGTGACGGTGTAGCCGGCGAGGGCGAAGACCGCCCCGATCTGGGTGCCCATGGCACCGGATCCCACGACCAGGACGTCTCGGACGGCGTCGATGCTCGGCTGGGGGTTCATGTCTGCTCCTCGGAGGTTGTGGTGGGGCCCGTCGGCGGGGCCGCGGGGTTCGGGGCTGGGGCCGGTGGTCAGTCGTCGTCGCGGAAGCGGGCTGGGCGCTTCTCCAGGAAGGCGCTCGCGCCCTCGGCCTTCTCGTCGGAGGCGTAGAGCAGGGACTGGGCCAGCCGCTCGAGCAGCAGCCCGGTGCGCTGGTCCGTCTCGGCGCCGTTGCGCACCACGAGCTTGGCCAGCCGCACCGCCAGGGGGCCCTTGGCGAGGATCGAGTCCGCGGTGGCGAGCGCCGCGTCCATCAGCTCGTCCGCCGGGACCACGCTGGTCACCAGGCCGATGCGCAGGGCCTCCTCCGCGTCGATGATCCGGCCGGTGAGGATCATCTCCTGGGCCCGGCCGAGCCCGACGAGCCGGGACAGCCGCTGGGTGCCGCCGGCGCCGGGCAGGATGCCGAGGTTGGTCTCGGGCAGTCCGAACCGGGCGCCGGCGGCCGCCACGCGGATGTCGCAGGACATCGCCAGCTCGTTGCCCCCGCCCAGCGCGAAGCCGTTGACCGCGGCGATCGTGGGCAGCTCGAGGTCCTGGATCCGGTCCCAGAGGCGCTGCATCCGGGCCCGCAGGCCGTCCCGCAGCGTGTAGCCGACCAGCTGGGAGATGTCCGCCCCGGCCACGAAGGCCTTCTCCCCCGCGCCGGTGAAGACGACGGCGCCGGCGTCCTCGTGCCGCTCCAGCGCGTCGAGCGCCGACTCGATCCCGTCCAGCACCCCGACGTTCAGGGCGTTGCGCACCTCGGGGCGGTTCACGGTGACGACGGCGACCCTGCCCCTGAGCTCGGCCGTGACGGTGCCGGTCCCGGTGTCGAGGCGGGTGCCCGCGCCGGTGTCGGCCGGAGGGGCGGTGGTGGTGCCGGCCGGAGCGCCGGTGGTGCTGCCGCTCGTGGCGGCGGTGGTGGTGTCCGTGGTGGTGTCGGTCATGGCGGGTCCTTCCGGTCAGACGGTGGCGGTGGCGGGCGCGGGGGCCGGGGCGGGAGCGGCGTCGTCGTCGTCCGTGGGTCCGGTCCGCACGGTGAGGAAGGTCAGCAGCACGCTCCCGGCCACGAGGACCAGGCCGGCGACGGCGCTGAGCGGGGTGGGCAGGAACAGCAGGAACCCGCCGACCGCGGCCGCGACCCGGAACAGGACGGGCATCCGGCGGTCGAAGCCGACCGTCCAGCCCTCGATGGCGGAGGCCAGGGCGTAGACGCCCACGATGCTCAGGGCGAAGGCCAGCAGGATCCGGCCGGGCGAGTCCTGGGCGACCAGCGCGGGGTTGAGGGCGAAGCCGAACGGGACGATGTACTTCACCGCGCCGAGCTTCATGGCCGCCACACTGGTGGCCATGGCGGGGGCCTTGGCCAGGCCCGCCGCGGCGAAGGCGGCCAGGCCCACCGGCGGGGTGATGTAGGAGACGGACGCCCAGTAGATGACGAACAGGTGCGCCGCGAGCGGGTTGACGCCCAGGTCGATGACCGCCGGGACCATGACGATCGCCAGGAACACGTAGGCCGCGGAGATCGTCATGCCCATGCCCAGGATGAAGCAGGTCACGGCGCCGGCGATGAGGATGAGGACCACGTTGTCACCGACCAGCGAGACCAGCTCGCGGGCCAGGGACAGGCTCACGCCCGTGGCGGTGAGACCGCCGACGATCAGGCCCACGCCGGCGATGATGCCGATGATGTTGCCCAGCGTCCGGCCGGACTCCACGAGGAAGTCGGCGAACTCCCGCAGCCCGAACTTCTGGCCCGGGCGCAGCACGGCCACGACCAGCAGCACCAGGATCACCCAGTACGGCACCTGGGTCTCGGAGTTCGTGAGGAACAGCAGCCCGGTCAGCAGGGCCAGGGCCAGGACGTAGGGCCAGCCCCGGACGAGCGTGGCGAGGGCCCGGGGCAGCTGGGCCACGGGCACGCCCTTGAGCCCCTTGCGGGCGGCGTAGCCGTCCACCTGCAGGTAGATGCCGAGGAAGTAGAGGACCGCGGGGATGGTCGCGGCCACCAGGATCTCGGTGTAGGGCACGCCCACGAAGGAGACCATCAGGAACGCCGCGGTGCCCATGATCGGCGGGGTGATGGACCCGCCGGAGGACGCCGTGGCCTCGATGCCGCCCGCGTAGGTGGGGCTGAACCCGGAGCGCTTCATGGCCGGGATGGTCATGGGCCCGGTGGTCAGGACGTTGGAGACGGCGCTGCCGCTCATCATGCCCATCGCGGCGCTGCTGGCCACGGACACCTTCGCCGCGCCGCCGCGGTAGCGGCCGAAGATCGACATGGAGAGGTTGTGGAAGAAGTCCGCGCCGCCGGTGTGCTGCAGGGCCACCCCGAAGACCAGGAAGCCGATCAGGATGGTCGCCGCGGTCTGGATGGGCAGGCCCAGCACGCCCTCGGCGCCCATGATGTGCACCTGCGCCAGGGTCGGCAGGTCGTAGGTGACGCCCTGCAGGACGCCGATCGGCAGGTTCTCGGCGACCAGCGGGTACAGGGAGAAGAGCAGCGCGATGACCGTCACCGTCAGCCCGCCGGTGCGGCGCAGGGCCTCGAGCACCACGAGCCACAGCACGAACGCGGCGACCGTGGCGGTGGTGGGCGCCATGTACTCCCAGCCGAAGTCCTTGATCCGCGTCCCGTTGACCGCGAAGTAGCCGCACACGGCCGCCGCGACGACCATGAGCAGGACGTCGAACCACTGGACCCGGCGCTCGCGGACCGGGGCGGTGCTGCCGCCGGATCCGTGCTCCTGCTGGGCCTCCACCTGCTGCGCGAGCGGGATCTTGCGCAGGGGGTTGACGATGAACACGACCGGCAGGAACACCGCCAGGATCAGGTACAGGTAGGAGTTGGTCAGCAGGGACAGCCCGCCCACGTTCCAGAAGAAGACCTGGTTCATGGCCAGCAGCACGCCCAGGACGGTCAGCACGATCACCACCGTCCGCCAGAACGGTGTCACCCGGGTCTCAGTTCGCATCGTCGGTCTCCTCGCCGTCCAGCTCGTCGGTCTTCCAGTCCGTCCAGTTCTGCTCGAGCTCCTCCGCGGAGGAGGAGGACTCGATGACGCCGGGCCAGGCCTCGCGCATCCGCTCGCCGCGCTCGATCAGCTCGTCGTTCTTCCGCTCCAGCTCCTCGGTCCACACGCCGCGCTCCTCGAAGTAGCGGACGGTGCCCTCGTGGAAGGGGACCACCAGCGGCTCCTTGAGCACGGCGTCGAAGCCGAACTGCTTCGTGTCCGGGGTGGTGCCCTCGTAGTGCTCGTAGTTCTCGACCATCGACTTCACGAGGTGGTAGACCTCGTCCGCGTCGCGGGATCCCATCGTGGTCAGCGGGATCGTGTACTCGAGGACGCGGGCGCTCTCGCCCTCGTCCATCCCGGCGGCGTTCGTGACCTCGCCGACCGACACCATGGGCATGAGCTCCTCCCAGGTCTCGTAGCGGGCCGGGTCCGGGTCGTCGAAGCCCAGCCACTTGACGTCCGTGGAGGACGCGAGCTCGTCGATGTTGGAGCCGACCACGTTCTGGTACAGGGCGTCGATCTGGCCCGCCTCGAGACCGGCGATCTGCTCGCCGTAGGAGATGGGGACCTTCTGGACGTCCTCCCCGGTCAGGCCGCCGTAGTTGAGGAAGCCCTCCATCTTGTTGTTGATGGACGTGTTGGCGGTCAGCTCGGGGAACCGCTTGCCCTCGAGGTCCGCGAAGGAGTCGATGCCGCTGTCCTCGCGCACCAGCAGGCCGTAGTTGCCCAGCGGCGCCCACACCATGCGGATGTCCTGGGGGCCCCACTCCTCGCTGGCGTACTCGTAGTCGCCCTCGAAGGCGTAGTAGTACTCGTCCCCGGCCCGCGAGTAGTCCACGGTGCCGTTCACGAGGGGCGCCAGCCGGCCGATGCCGGTGTCGGCCGTCATCAGCCGCACCTGCACGCCCTCCTCGTTGGTGAGGGTGTTCGCGATGGCGGCGAGGTCGTTGTAGGTGCCGGTGCCCACGTTGTAGGTGGACCACACCAGCTGCTGCGGCAGGCCGTTGGGGCCCACCGGCTCGTCCCCCTCGGCGCTCGCGCAGCCGGTCAGCCCCAGCACCGCGACGGCGCCCAGAGCGGCGAGCCGTGACTTCGTTGTCCTCATGATGACCTTTCGACGTGCGGTGGGGGCGCTCAGCGCCCGGAGAAGGAGGGGACCCGCTTCTCGAAGAACGACTGCTTGCCCTCCAGGAAGTCGGCGGTGCCGAAGAGCGCGGGCTGGTGGTCCCGCTCGAAGTCCAGGGCCTCGCCGAGAGAGCCGGAGGCCTCGCGGATCCCCCGCTTCACGGCGGCGACGGCGAGCGGGGCCCGGCCGGCGAGCTCCGCGGCGCGGGCGACCGCAGCGCCGAGCACGTCCGGGTCCGGCAGCACGTGGTCGGCCAGCCCCGCGTCCAGGGCGGTGGCGGCGTCCACCGGGGCGGCCTCCAGCAGGATCCGCCGGGCGCGGGCCGCACCCGTGCGCTGGACCAGGGAGTGCACCAGCCCGCCGTCCGGGGCCAGGCCCAGGCGGGTGAACGGGAACAGGAACCGGGCGCTCTCGCCGGCCACCACCACGTCGCAGCAGCACACCAGGCCGACGGCCACGCCGGCGGCGGGCCCGGTCACCGCGGCCACGACCGGCTTCTCCAGCTGCGCGAGCTCCTGCACGAGCCCGGCCACCTCGGCCATCCGGGCGGCGGACTCGACCGGACCGGCGGGCGGCATGGAGGCGAGGTCGCCGCCGCCGCTGAAGCAGCCTCCCGCGCCGGTGAGCACCAGGGCGCCGATCCCGGGGTCCGCGGCGAGCTCCGCCAGGGCGGCCCGCAGCCGGGTGCGCAGCTCGGGGCCGAGCACGTTGCGGCGTCGTTCGTCGTCGAGCGTCAGCACGGCCACGGCACCGGTGCGCTCGATGCGCACCCGGGGCGGGACGTCGACGGCGCGGGGGGACGATCGGGTCACAGGAGTCCTCCGAGGGGTGGATGGATGTCGTGCAGATCACATTCCCACGACCCACTGTGAAACTTCAAATACCTAATGTGCAGTTCAGTGATACCTAAAGCTCAAATATATGGCGAACGGTGTTGCCCAGGTCACGCATGCGTCATCCTCGTCAGAGGCACCCCCGCACCCCGATCCCCAGGAGGACCCATGAACGCCGCCGCGACCGACCTGCTTGACGTCGAAGCAGACCTCAGCGCCGAGGAGCTCGAGACCCGGGACACCGTCCGCGAGTTCGTGGACCGGCGGATCCGGCCGAACATCGCCGGGTGGTTCGCCGACGCCGTCTTCCCGCAGGAGATCGTCCCAGAGATGGCGCAGCTCGGACTGCTCGGCATGCACATCCAGGGCTACGGGTGCGCCGGGAAGTCCGCGGTGCAGTACGGCATCGCGATGCAGGAGCTCGAGGCCGGGGACTCCGGCCTGCGCACGTTCGTCTCCGTGCAGGGCTCGCTGGCGATGTCCGCGATCGCCAAGCACGGCTCCGAGGAGCAGAAGCAGCGCTGGCTGCCCGGCATGGCCGCCGGCGAGATCATCGGGTGCTTCGGCCTCACCGAGCCCACCGCCGGCTCGGACCCCTCGACCATGGCGACCACCGCGGTGCGCGAGGGCGGCGAGTGGGTCCTCAACGGCGCCAAGCGCTGGATCGGGCTCGCCTCGATCGCCCACGTGGCCGTGATCTGGGCCAAGGCCGTCGACGAGAGCGGGCAGGAGCGCGTCCGCGGCTTCCTCGTGCCCACGGACACCCCCGGGTTCACCGCCACGCCGATCGAGCCGAAGCTGTCCATGCGCGCCTCCATCCAGTGCGACATCGCCCTCGAGGACGTCCGGCTGCCCGCCGACGCGATCCTGCCCGACAATCCCGGTCTGCGAGGACCGTTCTCGTGCCTCAACGAGGCCCGCTACGGGATCGTCTGGGGCGCCCTGGGCGCGGCCCGCGACAGCTTCGACGCCGCACTGGCCTACTCGCAGCAGCGCATCCAGTTCGACAAGCCGCTCGCCGCCTACCAGCTCTCGCAGGCGAAGCTGGTGAACATGGCCCTGGAGATCCAGAAGGGGCAGCTGCTGGCGCTGCGCATCGGGCGGCTCAAGGACGAGGGCCGCCTGGAGAACCACATGATCTCGGTGGGCAAGCTCAACAACTGCCGGATCGCGATCGAGGTGTGCCGGGAGGCGCGCACGATGCTCGGCGGCAACGGGGTCACCCTCGAGCACTCGCCGCTGCGCCACGCCAACAATCTGGAGTCCGTGCGCACCTACGAGGGCACCGACGAGGTGCACACCCTCATCCTGGGCCAGCAGCTGACCGGGCACTCCGCCTTCCGCTGAGCACGCGCCTGCCGGGCGGGCTGATGAAGATCACACCGGGATGCATGGGAGACCGGGGCGAACGCGCGTAGCATCGAAAGCTGTCCCTCCCCTTTCCTTCGGGCTCGACGACGTGCTCGTTCCCCGTCCCTGCGCCCTCCCCGGAAGGACCCGCCGTGTCCGCACCCCGCACCGCCCTGCTCCAGGTGGTCAACGCCCCCGGTCCCGCCGGCACCCGCCTCGCCATCTTCGCCCTGGCGATGGGCGGCTTCGGGGTCGGCACCACCGAGTTCGCCTCGATGGGCCTGCTGCCGTTCATCGCCGAGGACTTCGGCGCCTCGATCCCCGCCGTCGGCCAGTCCATCTCCCTCTACGCCCTGGGCGTGGTGGTCGGGGCGCCGCTCATCACGTCCCTCGCCGCCCGGGTGGAGCGCAAGACCCTGCTGCTGGCGCTGATGCTCACGTTCGTGGTGGGGAACGGGCTCTCCGCCGCCGCGCCCTCCCTCGAGTGGCTCTACGTGGCCCGGTTCCTCGCCGGCCTGCCCCACGGCGCCTACTTCGGGGTCGCCGCGGTGGTGGCCTCCTCCCTGGTGGCCCGCGAACGGCGCGGCACGGCCGTGGCCCGGGTGATGCTGGGGCTCACCATCGCGAACATCGTGGGCGTGCCCTTCGCCGCGGCCCTGGGCGGGGCCCTCGGCTGGCGCTCCGCCTATCTCCTGGTGGTGCTCCTGGGCGCCCTGACCATCGTCGCCCTGGCCCTGTGGGTGCCGCGCACCCGCAACGAGGGCATGGCCTCGGCCGCCCAGGAGATCCGCGCCCTGGCCCGGCCCCAGGTGGCCCTGACGCTGCTCGCCGGGGCGATCGGCTTCGGCGGCATGTTCGCGGTCTACACCTACATC
Organism: Kocuria sp. WN036; assembly: GCF_002287015.1. Taxonomy (NCBI): domain Bacteria; kingdom Bacillati; phylum Actinomycetota; class Actinomycetes; order Micrococcales; family Micrococcaceae; genus Kocuria; species Kocuria sp. WN036. The sequence continues at coordinate 662 of NZ_NSKF01000009.1, read as the reverse complement.
TCCCCGACCCTGACCGAGCTCACCGGCCTCGACATCGGCACCGTGCCGTGGGTGCTGGCCGTGTTCGGCGTGGGCATGACCGTGGGCTCGCTGCTGGCCGGTCCGCTCATCGACCGCTCGATCGAGCGCACCGCCCTCGGCGCCGGCGCCGTGTCCGGCGTGGCCCTGGCGTTCTTCGCGCTGTTCGTCCACGTCCCCGTGGCTGCCGTCCTGGGCGCGCTGTGGATCGGCATCATGGGCTCGATCTTCACGACCTCGCTCCAGGTGCGCCTGCTGCGCGAGGCCAAGGACGCCCCGTCCCTGACCGCCGCGATGAACCACGCGGCGTTCAACCTGGCCAACGCCGTGGGCGCGTTCCTCGGCGGCGTGGTCATCTCCGCCGGCTGGGGCTACCGCTCCCCTGCCTGGGTGGGCGTCGGCCTGGCCGCGGCCGGACTGCTCATCCTGGGCTACGCCGCACTGCGGCGCCGCAGCGCCCCAGCCGGGACCCGGTAGCACCCGCCCGCCGGGCGGAGCGCTGGGCTCGGTCCGCACGGGCGCTGCTCGAGCCGCGTCGCCCAGCCCGGCGCTGCCCGGGCCGCACTGCCCTACCCGCGCGCTCCGCCCGGGTGCTGCTCGGGCCGCACTGCCCAGCCCGGCGCCGCCCGGCCGTGCGCCGCCCG
>NZ_NSKF01000008.1:0-128622 GCF_002287015.1 Kocuria sp. WN036 | reverse complement strand
GCGGACGGCCAGCAGCAGCCCGGAGCCGGTCGTCAACAGGGCGGTGCTGAAGCGCTCGTCCTCCCGGAACAGCCGGTGCACGGCCCGCATCGTCCGGGTGTTCTCCTCGCGGTTGGCCGGCTGCGCCACCTTGTCCTGGGACAGGGCGTCGTTGACCACGAGCATCCCGCCCGGGCGCAGCAGCCGGACGGCCTCCTCGGCGTAGTCGAGGGTCCCCTCGGGGTCGGCGTCGAGGAACACGAGGTCGTAGGCGCCGGCGCTCAACCGTGGCATCACGAGGGACGCGCGGCCGGGGATCGTGCGGGTCCGGCTCGTCGGGATCCCGGCCTCCCGGAACGTGTCGCGGGCCGCGCGCAGCGCCCGGATGTCGGTGTCGATCGTGGTCAGCACGGACGTGCCGGGCAGACCGCGCAGCAGGGCGAGACCGGACACCCCGGCCCCCGTGCCCACCTCGACCACGGTGGCGGGCCGGGCCGCCGCGGCGAGCACGGTCAGGGCGGCGGCCGTCCCCGGGGTCACCGGGGGGATGCGCAGGGCGAGGGACCGCTCCCGGGCGCGGTAGGCGAGCTCGTCCTCGGCGGCGAACGCCTCGGCGTACGACCAGCTCGTCGTCTTGTCCGCGCCCATGGTCCGCCCTTCGTCGCTGTAGTGGATGCGCGCCATCCTACCGGCTGGGCCCGTCCGTCCGGCCACCGTCCAGTCGGCATCCAGCTTCCCGGTCGATCATGGAGACGATCACGACGTCTTCCACGGACCTGTTCGCGGGCCTCCTCACGGAGCGGTCCGTGCACCCGCTCCCGACGCCGACCGCGGCACGGGACCGGGCACGGGCCCACCCGGAGCCCGCCGCCCCGACCACCGCACGAGGAGGACCGATGCCCCGCCCGGACCGCACCGCGCCGGCCCGCCCCAGCAGCGCGGTGCCCGTGGCCGCGGCCACCGTGAGCGCGGTGCTCACCCTCGTCCTGGGCTCCGGCTACGCGGTCGGGCGCACGGTCGTGATGCAGTCCGCGCACAGCGCCGAGGAGCGGGTGCCGGTCTCGGCGTGGCACGGCACCCACGGGGTGCTGCACGCGGACGAGGTGTCCGCGGACCTGCTGCGCACGGAGGGCTGGACGCTGCCCACCCTGGCCGCGGACGGCTACCGGGTGGGCTCGATGACCCGCGGCACCCTGTCCGGGCACCCGGTCGTGGCCGTCAGGCTGCACCGCGGCGAGGACGAGGTCGTCGTGGTGGAGCAGCGCGGGGGGGTCGACCGCGAGAACCCCATGGACGGACTGACCGGGCTGCCCGTGAGCGCCGAGGGCCTCGAGCGCGTCGCCGTGGAGGGCGTGCCGCTGTGGGTGGACGCCGGGCCGCCGTGGCGGGCGGTGCTCGTCGGGGACGAGGTCGTCTACACCGTCTCGGGGGACTCCGGACCGTCCGCGATGGCCCACACCGTGGGCCTCGTCGTGGCCGACGAGCGGGGGCGCGTGGTGGAGCCGTCCCCGGGGGACCCCGGCGTCGTCGAGACGGTGCTGGTCGGCCTGCGCGAGATCTTCGGCTGACCGGCCACCGGCTCCCGGACTGGTAAAATCACTTCCTGTGCTCGGCATCAACGGCGGCGAAGCGATCATCCTGGTGCTCCTGGCCCTGTTCATCATCGGGCCGGAGCGGCTGCCGGAGTACGCGGAGAAGCTCAAGGAGCTGGTCAAGGCCGCCAAGCGCTACGCGACCGGCGCCACCGAGGAGCTCAAGGAGACCCTCGGGCCGGAGATCGCCGACGTCGACTGGCGCAGGCTCGACCCCCGACAGTACGACCCCCGCACCATCGTGCGCCAGGCCCTCCTGGAGGACGACGAGCCGGCGGCGCCCGCCGCACCCCGGCCGCGCCCTGGCCCGGTGCTGACCCGCCTGGCCCCCGGCGAACGGGCCCCCTTCGACACCGAGGCCACCTGAGCCGGCCCCCGCACACGCCGAGCGCGGGGCCGGCGGTGCGTCAGCGCGGTCCCAGGCCCAGCGGCCGTCCGGCGAGCCCGCGCGGGCGGGCGCCCATCGCGTCGGCGACGGCACGCAGGGCGACCGCGGCGGGCGAGCCCGGCGCGGACCACACCACCGGGCGGCCGGCGTCCCCGCCCTCGCGCAGGGCGACGTCGAGCGGCACGGCGCCGAGCAGCGGCACGTCGTAGCCGAGCCGCCGGGTCAGGGACTCCGAGATCCGGGTGCCCCCGCCGGCGCCGAAGAGCTCGAGCACGCTGCCGTCCGGCATCGGCATGCCCGCCATGTTCTCCACCACCCCGGCCACCCGCTGGCCGGTCTGCACCGCGAGCGCCCCGGAGCGCTCGGCGACCTCGACCGCCGCCTGCTGGGGCGTGGAGACCACGAGCACCTCCGCGGACGGCAGCAGCTGGGCCACGGAGATCGCGATGTCGCCCGTGCCCGGCGGGAGGTCGAGGAACAGGTGGTCCAGGTCGCCGAAGTGCACGTCCGTGAGGAACTGCTCCACGGCGCGGTGCAGCATCGGCCCGCGCCAGGCCACCGGCTGGTCCGGGTCCACGAACATCCCGATCGAGATGACCTTGAGCACCCCGGGGCGCCCGGTGTCCTCCCGCGCCTCCTCGGGGACGTCCACGACGGGGGGCAGGATCATGTCCCCCACCTGGGTGGGCGCCCGGTCGATGCCGAGCAGCCCGGGCACGGAGAACCCGTGGACGTCGGCGTCCACGATGCCGACCGACCGGCCGCGCGCGGCGAGCGCGGCGGCGAGGTTCACGGTGACCGTCGACTTGCCGACGCCGCCCTTGCCGCTGGTCACCGCGTGCACCCGGGTCAGGGAGGACGGGTCGTTGAAGGGGACGGTCCGGGTGTGGCCCACCCGGTCCTTCAGCGCGGTGCGCTGCTCGGGGGTCATCACCCCGATCTCGACGTCCACGGTGCGCACCCCGGCCACGGTCCCCACGGCCTCCCGGACGTCCCGCTCGATGGTCGAGCGGAGGGGGCAGCCGCTGATCGTCAGCAGCACGTGCACCGCGGCGCGGCCGGCGTCGTCGAGGCGGGCGGACCGGATCATCCCCAGCTCGGTCACGGGCCGGCGCAGCTCCGGGTCGAGCACGCGGTCGAGCGCCGCGCGCAGGGCGGGGTCGAGGGTCTCGGGGGCGAGGACGTCGTCGGGGCGGGGCTCAGGCACGGGGGTTCCCTCGGGTCTCGGGGGCGGTGGGGCGGTCGGGGTTGCGGCTCCTGCGGCGGGCGCCCCGCCGCGGCGGGGCCCCCGGCTCGTCGGCGTCCGGGGCGTCGTCCTGGGACTCCAGGATCTCCTCGAGCACCGAGCGCAGCTCCGAGCGCACGAAGTCGCGGGTGGCGACGTCGCGCAGCGCGATCCGCAGCGAGGCGATCTCCCGGGTCAGGTACTCGGTGTCGGCGAGGTTCTGCTGCGCCCGGCGGCGGTCCTCCTCCTGGGTCACCCGGTCCCGGTCGTCCTGCCGGTTCTGCGCCAGCAGCAGCAGGGGCGCCGCGTAGGAGGCCTGCAGCGAGAGCATGAGCGTGAGCAGCGTGAAGTTGAGGTCCTTCGAGTCGAACTGCAGCTCCCGGGGGGCGATGGTGTTCCAGCCCAGCCACAGGGCCACGAACACCGTCATCCACAGCAGGAACTGCGGGGTGCCCATGAACCGGGCGAAGCCCTCGGTCATCCGCCCGAAGGCGTCGGGGTTCGGCCGGAACCGGTCCAGCAGTCCCGGCCGGTGCTCGCGCGGCTGGTCGAGGGCGTTGCCGCGGGTGCCGACGCGGGGGCGCCGGGGCTCGCGCTCACTCATACCGCTTGCCCACCTTCCGGATCGGGGTCCCGTCGTCGGCGGTGCGCCAGTCCTCGGGCAGCAGGGCGTCGAGGACGTCGTCGATCGTGATCGCCCCGACCACCCGGTCGTGGTCGTTGACCACCGGGATGATCGTGAGGTCGTAGGTCGCGAGCTCGCGCGCGACGTCCTGCAGGGAGGCGAGGTCGGAGACCGGCTCGAACGAGCGGTCGATGAGGTTGCCCACGGCCTCGGGCGGGGGATAGCGCAGCAGCTTCTGGGTGTGCACCATGCCGAGGTACTTGCCGGTGGGCGTCTCCAGCGGCGGTCGGGAGATGATCACGGCCGCCGCGACCGCGGGGCTGAGCTCCTCCTGGCGGATGTGCGCGAGCGCCTCGGCCACCGTGGCCTCCGGCGGCAGGATGATCGGCACAGGGGTCATGAGCGAGCCGGCCGTGCCCTCCTCGTACTCCAGCAGGCGCCGGACGTCCTCGGCGTCCTCGGGCTGCATCCGCGCGAGCAGCTCCTCGGCCTGGGCCTCGGGCAGCTCGTTGAGCAGGTCGGCGGCGTCGTCGGGCTCCATCTCCTCGAGCACCGTGGCCGCGCGGTCCGGCTCCATGTTGGTGAGGATGTAGACCTGGTCCTCCTCCGGGAGCTCCTCGAGGACGTCGGCGAGCCGGTCGTCCTGGAGCTCGTGGGCGATCTCGAGCATGCGCTTGGCCGACATGTCGTGGAGCTCGTCCGCGAGGTCGGCGGGCTGCTGCTCCTCGTGGGAGGCGACCCACTGGGTGGCCGGCTGGTGGCCCGCGGCGGAGGGGTCCCCCGCGTCCTCCCAGTCGATGATCAGCGTCTCGTTGCGGCGGCGCATCAGGCCCCCGCCCGTGCCGGTGCGGCGCACGAAGAGCTGGGTGATCAGCCAGTCCCCGGTGTTGCGCTTGCGCTCCATCGCCATGTCCTCGACCGTGGCGGAGCCGGAGCCGTCGCGCAGCACCACGGTCCGGTCGAAGACCTCGCCGACGGCGAGGGTCTCCGCGCCGCGCTGCTCGAAGCGGCGCAGGTTCACGAGCCCCGTGCTGATGATCTTCTCCGCGTCGATGCTGGTCACGCGGGTCATCGGCACGAACACCCGCTTCTTGCCGAGGACCTCCACCACGAGGCCGACCACGAGGGGCCGGCGGGAGGAGCGGCCGTACCGGGAGCTGCCGCGCATGAGCACGACGACGTCGCGCAACCGCCCCAGACGGTCCCCCAGGGGGTCGAACACGTCGAGGCCGATCAGGCGCGCGATGAAGATCTTGTCGATGTGGCTGCTCACCGTACAAGACTACCCACCGGCTCCCCGGGCCCCCTCCCGGGGCCGGGGCCGGGGTGCGGGGTCGTGGTCGCGGCCCGGGTCGGGGCACGGCGGGGGAGTGGATGGGGGAGAATGGGGGCATGAGCTCGCCACGGTCCCTGCCTCCCGCCAGCCCCGCCGTCCGCGGTCTGCCCCGCGGGGAGGTGATCGGGCGCTACGCCACGTACGCCGACGCGCAGAAGGCCGTGGACCACCTGGCGGACGCACAGTTCGAGGTGGACCGGATCGCGATCGTCGGCAACGACCTGAAGTCCGTGGAGCAGGTGACCGGCCGGCTGAGCTATCCGAAGGTCGCGGGCCAGGGCGCGCTCAACGGCATGGTCTTCGGCGCGTTCCTCGGGATGATCCTGTCGCTGCTGGGCGGGGAGCAGTGGCTGTCCACGCTGCTCGTGTCGGTGCTGATGGGCGGGGCCTTCTGGATGCTGCTCGCCACCATCACCTACGCCATGCAGCGCGGGAAGCGGGACTTCACCTCGACCAACCAGATCGTCGCCACGTCCTACGACGTCGTGGCCGCCCCCGAGGTGGCCCAGCGCGCCCAGCAGGTGCTCCAGGGGCTGCGCGGGCTGCAGAGCCTGCCGCGGACCGCTCCCGCGCCGCGGCCCGCTCCGCAGCAGGGTCCTCCGCAGGGGATGCGGCAGGGCCCCCCGCAGCCCGGGACGCCGGGGCGGCCCCCGGCGGGGGCCCCGTGGCAGCGGCCCTCCCACGGCGCCGCCCCGGAGCCGGCCGGCGGACCCGCGGGTCCCGCGCCCGCGGTCCCCGCGGCGGGCCAGAGCGAGCGTGCCGACGCGCCCGGCCGCTCCGCGATGTTCCAGGACCTGCCCGACGGCCGGCCCCAGTACGGCATCAGGCTCCCCGCCGGGGAGCACGACGGGGACGCCGCCGGTCAGGACGCGGCCCCGGACCGGTCCGGGCCGCCGACCGGCGGGAGCACGTCCACCGACGCCTCCCGCTGACGGCCGCCGGCTCAGCTGGGGTCGACGCCCTCCCGGGCGTGCCACAGACCGGTCATCCACGCCTCGACCTCGTCCGGGGTGCGGGGCAGCCCGGACGAGAGGTTGACGTTGCCGTCCTCGGTGATCAGGACGTCGTCCTCGATCCGCACGCCGATCCCGCGGTACTCCTCCGGCACCGCGAGGTCCTCCGCCTTGAAGTAGAGGCCGGGCTCGATGGTGAACACCATGCCGGGCTCGATGACCCCGTCCACGTACAGCTCCCGCTTGGCCTGCGCGCAGTCGTGCACGTCGAGGCCCAGGTGGTGGCTCGTGCCGTGCGGCATCCACCGCCGGTGGTGCTGGCCCGCCGCGGAGAGCGAGACCTCGGCGGGCACGGGCAGCAGGCCCCAGCTCTCCAGCCGCCGGGCCAGGACCTCCATGGCGGCGGCGTGCACGTCCCGGAACCGGTTGCCGGGCACCGCGGCGTCGAACGCGGCGTCGGCGGCGTCCAGGACCGCCTGGTAGATCCGCCGCTGCACCTCCGAGTAGCGGCCGTTCACCGGCAGGGTGCGGGTGATGTCCGCGGTGTAGAGGGAGTCGGCCTCCACGCCCGCGTCCACGAGGATCAGCTCCCCCGGGATCACCCTCCCGGTGTTGCGGATCCAGTGCAGGACCGTGGCGTTGTTGCCGCACGCCGCGATGGTGTCGTAGCCGAGGTCGTTGCCGTCCGTGCGGGCGCGGGCGAAGAAGGCGCCCTCGACCATGCGCTCGCCGCGGTGGCGGTGGCCCGCGGCGGCCGGCAGCACGTGCACGATGTCGGTGAAGCCCGCGATGGTCGCGTCCACGGCCTCGCGCAGCTGCCCGACCTCGTGGGCGTCCTTGACGAGCCGCAGCTCCGAGAGCGCCTCGGCGAGCTCGCCGTCGAGGGCGTCCGAGGACTCGAGGTCCACCCCGGTGTTGATCCGGGAGGTGTCCACCAGGGCGTCGACGTTCAGGTCCACCTCGCGCACGAGCCGGACCCGCAGGCCGCCCAGGGCGGTGGGCCCGGCGTTCTTGGTGACCGCGTCCTCGAGGCCCCCGAGGTCCCGGGTGCGCAGCCCGTAGGCGGCGCCCAGTTCCTCGAGGGTGGGGCGGGGGCCCACCCAGAACTCGCCGTTCTTGGCGTCGGCGTAGAACTCCTTCGAGTCCCGGCCGGCCATGGGGTGGAAGTACAGGGTGGCCTCGTGGTGGCCCCCGTCGTCGCCGGCGCCCTCCTGGACGGGCTCGAGCACCAGCACGGCGTCGGGCTCGTGGTCCACGCCCAGACCCGTGAGGTGCGCGAACGCGGAGTGCGGCCGGAAGCGGTAGTCGGTGTCGTTGGAGCGGACCTTGAGCGGCCCGGCGGGGAGCACGAGCCGCTCGCCGGGGAACCGCTCGGAGATCCGCCGGCGCCGCTCGGCGGCGAAGTCCGCGACCGGGGCCCGCTCCACCTCGGTGGGCTCCGCCTCCGCCCACTGGGACGCCATGAACTGCTGGAAGGCGGCGGAGTCGGGGCGCTGGGACCGGTTCTCGACCCGGTCCGAGAGCGGCTGCGCCGCGTCCTGGGGTGTGGTGCTGTGCTCTGTCATGATTCCTTTCCTCGCGTCGTCGGTCTCATCGTGCCACGGGAGGCGGCGGGCCGTCCGGCCCGGACCGGTATCGTGGAGCGGGTGAAGATCGACCTGCACACCCACTCGTCCGACTCCGACGGCACGGAGAGCCCGGCGGACGTGGCCCGCGCGGCGCACGCGGCGGGCCTGGACGTCTTCGCCCTCACCGACCACGACACCACGTCCGGGTGGCAGGCGGCCGGGGACGCCGCGGTGGCCCTCGGGGTCGCCTTCGTCCCGGGCATGGAGATCTCCTGCACCACCGAGGACGGGATCTCGGTGCACCTGCTGAGCTACCTGCACGACCCGCGGGAGCCACGGCTGCTCGCCGAGATCGAGTCCTCCCGCTGCTCGCGGCGCACCCGGGCCGAGCGCATGGTCGAGCTGCTGTCCGAGGACTACCCGATCGACTGGGACGTGGTCCTGGACCACGTGCGCGAGGGCGCGACCGTGGGCCGCCCGCACATCGCCGACGCGCTCGTCACCGTGGGGGTCGTGGAGAACCGCACCGCCGCCTTCGCCTCGGTGCTGCACAGCCGCTCCCGCTACTACGTCCCCCACTACGCCCCGGACCCGGTGCACGCGGTGCGCCTCGTCCGGGCCGCCGGCGGCGTGCCCGTCTTCGCCCACCCGCTCGCCGCGGCCCGCGGCCGGGTGGTCGGCCCGGAGGTCTTCGAGGCCATGATCGACGCCGGCCTCGGCGGGCTCGAGGTCGCGCACCGGGACAACCCCGACGACGCCCGGGCCCGGCTCGTCCGGATGGCCTCCGAGCACGACCTGGTGGTCACGGGCGCGAGCGACTACCACGGGGCCGGCAAGCCCAACCGGCTGGGCGAGAACCTGACGTCCGTCCAGTCGCTCGTGCGGATCGAGGAGCAGGCCGGCTCCGGGGTCCCCGTGCGCTACCCCTGAGGGCCCCGCCGCCTGCCGGGCGAGCCCGTGCTCAGTCCCACACGGTCGCGCCCGGCAGGCGGGCGCGCATGACCTCGATCGCCTCCGGGTTGCGGTCCACGCACACGAACCGCCGGTCCAGCTGCCCGGCGGCGGCGCCGAGCGTCCCGGAGCCGGCGAAGAAGTCCAGGACCCAGTCCCCGGGGGCGGAGCTCGCGGCGACCATCCGCCGCACCAGGCCCACGGGCTTCTGCGTGGGGTAGCCGGTCTTCTCCCGGCCGGTGGGGGAGACGATGGTGTGCCACCACACGTCCGTGGGCAGCTTGCCCAGCCGCACCTTCTCCGGGGTCACCAGGCCCGGGGCCATGTACGGCTCCCGGTCGACCTCGGCGCTGTCGAACAGGTACCGCTCGGGGTCCTTGACGTACACCAGGACGTTGTCGTGCTTGGCGGGCCAGCGGCGGCGGGAGCGCCCGCCGTAGTCGTAGGCCCAGATGATCTCGTTGAGGAAGCACTCCCGCCCGAAGATCGCGTCCAGCATCACCTTCGCGTAGTGCACCTCCCGGTAGTCCAGGTGCAGGTACAGCGTCCCGTCGTCGGCCAGCACCCGCCACGCCTCCCGCAGACGGGGCTCCAGGAACCCCCAGTAGTCGGCGAACGCGTCGTCGTAGCTGCGCAGGGCCCCCAGCACGGTCGTGTAGGAGCGGCCGGCGAAGCCGGTGCGGTCGCCCTCCCCGGCGGCGGCCGGGGTCACCGTGGACTCCCGCCGCCGCTGGGTGCGGCCCGTGTTGAAGGGCGGGTCCACGTAGATCATGCGGAAGGCCCCGCCGGGCAGCCGCCGCAGGAGATCCAGGTTCTCCGCGGCGACCACCGCGTCGGGGCCCTCGGCGTCGAAGGCGAAGGGGCTCACTCGCCGGCGGTGCCGCTCTGCTCCGGCGAGGCCGCGCTGCTGCGGCGGCGCCGGCGGCGCCGGGTGGTGCCGTCCGAGGTGCGCTCCACCGAGGTCTCCCGGGGCGCCTCGGGAGCCGTCTCGCGCGCAGTCGCCCGGGGCGCCCGGGCGTCCTCGCGCGGAGCGGACGACGTCGCGGCGTCGTCGCGGCGGCCGCGGCCGCCGCGCCCCTCACCGCGGCCGGACCCGCCGCGGTCGCCGCGGCCGGAGCCGCGCCCCTCGCCGCGGCCGGCGCCGCGGTCGCGCGAGCGCCCGTCCCGGCCCTCGCCGCGCGGGCCGCTCTTGCGCCCGCCGGGCTCGCCGAGGTCCTCGAGGACCTCGGCGCCGAGCCCCTCGTGGGTGCGCCTGGAGCGGGGGAGCCGGCCCTTGGTGCCCTTCGGGATGCTCAGCTCCTCGTACAGGTGCTCGGAGGAGGAGTAGGTCTCGCGGGGCTCGGGGATGCCGAGCTCCAGGGCCTTGTCGATCAGCCGCCAGCGCGGGATGTCGTCCCAGTCCACGAACGTCACGGCCGTGCCCTTGTTGCCCGCGCGGCCGGTGCGGCCGGTGCGGTGCAGGTAGGTCTTCTCGTCCTCGGGGCACTGGAAGTTGATGACGTGCGTGACGTCCTCGACGTCGATGCCGCGGGCGGCGACGTCCGTGGCCACGAGCACGTCGACCTTGTTGTTGCGGAACGCGCGCAGCGCCTGCTCGCGGGCGCCCTGGCCCAGGTCGCCGTGCAGCGGGGCGGCGGCGAAGCCGCGGGTGATCAGCTCGTCCGCGAGCTTGGCCGCGGCCCGCTTGGTCTTGGTGAACACGATCGTGCGCCCCCGGCCCTCGGCCTGCAGGATCCGGGCCACGACCTCGTCCTTGTCGAGGTGGTGCGCCCGGTAGACCACCTGGCGGATGTCCTTCTTGGTGGCGCCCTCGTCCGGCGCGGCGGCCCGGATGTGCATGGGCTTGGTCATGTAGCGGCGGGCCATGGCCACCACGGGCCCGGGCATCGTCGCGGAGAAGAGCATCGTCTGCCGGACCTCGGGCACGGCCGAGAGCAGCTTCTCGACGTCGGGCAGGAAGCCGAGGTCGAGCATCTCGTCGGCCTCGTCGAGCACCACGGCCCGCACCGCGGACAGGTCGAGGTGGCGCTGCCGGTTGAGGTCGATGAGCCGGCCGGGGGTGCCGACGACGACCTCGACGCCCGCCTGCAGCTGCTCGATCTGGGGCTCGTAGGCGCGGCCGCCGTAGATGGTGGCCACCCGGGCGTCGCGGGTCCGCGCGGCGGTGGCCAGGTCGTGGCCGACCTGGACGGCGAGCTCGCGGGTGGGCACCACGATGAGCGCCTGCGGGGCGCCCGGCTTCTTCAGCTGGTCCCACCCCGCGTCGCCGCGGCCCACGACGCGCTGGACCACGGGGATGCCGAAGCCGAGGGTCTTGCCCGTGCCGGTCTTGGCCTGCCCGATGATGTCCTGCCCGGACAGTGCCACCGGCAGGGTCATGGCCTGGATGGGGAAGGGGTGGACGATGCCCTCGGCGGCGAGGGAGTCCACGATGTCCTGGCGCACCCCGAACTCGGCGAAGTCCTGGGGCAGCGGCTCGGGGTGCTCGGTGGTCTCGACGACCACCTCGGGGGTGCCGTCGAGGACGGTCCCGTCGTCGGGCGCGGCGGCGTCCGGTGCGGTGTCGGTGATGTGGTCGGTCACGGTCGGTTTCCTTACGACTCGGGCACGCCCGCTGAAGGGAGGGGACCTCGGGGTCCGGCCTCCGGGCCGCCGTGCTGGCGGGCGCCGGGGGGCGTGCGGTGGGTGGAAGCCGATCGTGAGCGTGCGCCGCCTCGACCGCGCGGGCCACGGGAGCGTGGCGCCCGGGTCCGGTCCTGCGCGAGGCCGCCGTGGGGGGCCTGTTCGCGGGGAGCGGGGGCGAGTAGGTGTCTGTCGTTCGTGGGATCGCGGGTACGACCGGTCATCCAGTGCACTCAACAGTGTAGCCCGACGACCGCGCACGCTCCGTGCGGTCGCCGGGCCGGGTCCGCCGTGCCGGGCGGAGGGGGTCTCAGCCGTCCTGGGCGAAGGGGGTGAAGCCGACCGCCCGCTTCTGCTCCGCGCCGACGGCGGCGTAGCCGATGACGCCCGCGGGGACGACCGTCACGTTGCCCTTGGTGTCCGTCAGGGTCAGGGGGGACCCGGAGGACATGGCCGCGGTGATCAGCTCCACGGCCTCCGGCGCCTCGAGCGCGGAGTCGACGACGATCTCCCGGGCGACGTGCTGAACACCGATCTTGATTTCCATGGTTCCTCCTGGTCGGGGCTGCGGGATGCGTCCCGGCCAGTCTAGGAGGGCGCTACTGCCAGTCCTCGTCGATGATCGAGATTCCGCCCCAAGCTAAACGGAAGATCTGGCGCTGGGCCTCGGCCCGGCCGCCGGTGCCCGGGTTGCGGATCCAGTGCACCGCGGCGGTCTGCGCCATGCCGGTGAGGGAGCGGGAGACGAGCACGGCGTGCGGGTGGCTCAGCCCCGCGTTGGGCCCGAGGACCCCGGCGATCGAGTCCGCCACGGCGAGGTGGAAGCTCTCGAAGCGCTCCGCGACCTCCGGGTCCGCCAGCAGGTCGGACTCGAAGATCAGCCGGTGGGCCTCCGGATTGGCCTCGACGAAGCCGAAGTAGACGTCCAGCATGGATTCGACCCGCTCGCGGTTCACGTCGCTGCCCTGCAGCGCCGTGACGAGCCCGAGCGAGAGCTCCTGCAGGTAGTGGTCCACGAGGGCGAGGTACAGCTCGCGCTTGCCGGGGAAGTGCTGGTAGAGGACGGGCTTGCTCACCTGGGCGGCGTCGGCGATGTCGTCCATGGACGACCCGTGGTAGCCGTTCGAGGAGAACACGGTCAGCGCCGTCTCGAGCAGCTGCCGCCGGCGGGCCTCGCGCGGGAGGCGCGCCGGGCGGCCTCTCCTGGTCTCAGTCATGAACCGTTCCTCCTCAACCGGTCGGCGGCGCCGGCCGAACGAATGCTGCCCTACCCCGCGGCCTGGGACCGGGTGGCGGCTTCCGGCGGCGCCCCGGCCGCCGGTGGTGCGCTCTCCTCCGCGGCGGGCGCGGGGACCTCGATGCCGTACAGCGCCGCCAGACCGGTGATGTACTCGTCCTGCCGGCCCTGCGCGGCGAGCTCGCGCGCGCGGACGGTGGGGGTGTGCAGCAGGGAGCGGACCATGCGCCGCATCGCGAGCTCGATCTGCTCCTGGGCGGCCGTGCATCCGTGGTGGGAGGTGACCTTCTCGAGCTCGGCGTCCAGGACGGCCATGGTGTGCTTGCGCAGGGCGACGATCGCGGCGTCCATGTCCCGGGCCTCCTGGCTCGCGGCGAACTCCTGGGCGGCGCGCTCGACGATCCCGCTCGCGGCGTCGACGGACTCCCGGGTCTCGTCCGGGGCGGCCACGCGCACCGACTCGAGGGTGATGAGCTCGACGCCGGGCAGGTCCGCCACGGCGGGGTCGAAGTCGCGGGTCAGGGCCAGGTCGACCACGGTGCGGGACCCGGCGGGGAACGCGGCGGCGCCCATGGGGGCGGAGCCGCCGCTGCAGCCGATCACGACGTCGGCGCGCTCCAGGGCCGCGGCCAGCTCCGCGGTCCCCACCGGGGTGCCGCCGCGGTTCTCGGTGAACTGCTCCGCCCGGCCCGACGCCGAGTACACCTCGATGTCCGCGCAGCCGCGGTCGCGCAGGGCCGCCATGGTCGCCCCTGCGTAGGCGCCCGTGCCGAACACGAGGGCCCGGCGCGACGTCCAGGTGCCGGACGTGACGTCGTCGGCGAGGTCCAGGGCCACGGAGACGATGGAGCGGCCGCGCTCGCCCAGGGCGGTCTGCGTGCCCACCTTGCGGGCGGTGCGGGCGGCCGCCTCGAACAGCCGCTGGAGCTTGCCGGAGACCGTCCCCGCCTGCTGGGCGTCGTTGAGGGCGCGCCGGACCTGCCCGGTGATCTCGCGCTCGCCCACCACGGCGGACTCCAGCCCGGAGACCACGGTGAAGAGGTGGCGTGCGGCGCCGGAGTCGGTGAAGGCCCGCAGGGAGTCGGCCACGAACTCGGGGTCGAGCCCGGCGCGGGAGCCGATCTGCTCGGCGAGCTCGGGCAGGACCCGGTCCAGCGCCGCCCCGGACGGGACGCCCGGCGTGTCCTCGAGCTCCCCGTAGATCTCGAGCCGGTTGCACGTCGAGAGGGTCACGGCGCCCCGGAGGGGGCCGCTGCGGACCATCTCCTCGGACAGCCCGAGCGCACCGGTGCTGAGACGCGCAACGGTGTTCAGATCGACGTTCTGATGGGAGGCGACGAGAGCGAAGAGGACCACAGTGCATTCATACTAGACGGTCACCGCGGATCCGCGCCTCAGTGACGTCCGAGAGGCCGCTCACGTCCGTCACCGACCGGCCCCTCCCGGACCCCGGTGACGCTGCGTCGGTAAACGACGTCGGTGTTCCTTGGCACAATGGGAGCACTATGCCTACCACCCCTGAGACGGCGAGCACGCCGGACACGTCGACCGCAGCCGTTCCCGGGCACCCCACGGGCGGCACCCACCCCTCGGCGGCGTTCCGGCGCCTGACCGGATCGCTCGGGGCGCTGCCGCAGGGCCATCCGCTGCGGGCCGCCGGCACACTGGACGCCCCGCTGCTGCAGGCCCTCACGGGCCGCGCGCCCGGCCGCCGCCCGGTGTGGTTCATGCGGCAGGCGGGCCGGTCGCTGCCGGAGTACCGGTCCCTGCGCCAGGGCACCGCCATGCTCGACGCCTGCCTGGACCCCGCGATGGCCGCCGAGATCACGCTCCAGCCGGTGCGCCGGCACGACGTCGACGCCGCCATCTTCTTCTCCGACATCGTCGTGCCCATGCGCGTGGCCGGCGTGGACGTCGAGATCGTCCCGGGCCGCGGTCCCGTCCTGGAGCGCCCCGTGCGCACGGCCGCCGACGTCGCCGCCCTGCCTGAGCTCGCCGAGGGCTCCCTCGACCCGATCCGCGAGGCCGTCGCCCGCACCGTCGCGGAGCTCGGGGCGACCCCGCTCATCGGCTTCGCCGGGGCGCCGTTCACCGTGGCCGCCTACATGGTCGAGGGCGGGCCCTCCCGGGACCACCTGCTGCCGCGCACGATGATGCACGCCGACCCGGCGGCCTGGCGGGCGCTCGCCGAGTGGGCGGCCCGGACCTCCGGGGCGTTCCTGCGCGCCCAGGTCGAGGCCGGCGCCTCCGCCGTGCAGCTCTTCGACTCCTGGGCGGGCTCCCTGTCCCTGGCCGACTACTCCGCGCACGTGGTGGAGCACTCGGCGGCCGCGCTGCGGGCCGTCGAGGACCTCGCTGTGCCCCGGATCCACTTCGGCACCGGCACCGGTGAGCTGCTCGCCGCGATGCGGGACGCCGGCGCGGACGCGGTGGGCGTGGACTACCGGATCCCGCTGGCCGAGGCCAACCGGCGGCTCGGCGGGTCCACCGTGCTGCAGGGCAACATCGACCCGGCCCTGCTCACCGCCCCCTGGCCCGTGCTCGCCGAGCACGTGCGCGAGGTGCTGGCCGGCGGGGCCACGGCGCCCGGGCACGTGGTGAACCTCGGCCACGGCGTCCCGCCGGGCACCGACCCGCAGGTGCTGACGGACCTCGTGTCCTTCGTCCACGACCAGCCGCTGGAGCAGACCCCTCGCGGCGGCAGGCCGTGAGCGCGGAGCGGGACGACCGGCCCGCCCGCCGGACCCCGCCCCGATCCGCCCTCGTGGTGGGCGGCGGCGTCTCCGGGCTCGTGGCCGCCCGCGACCTGGCGGCCCGCGGGCTGCGCGTCACCCTGGTCGAGGCCGAGGACCACCTCGGGGGAGCCGTCGGCGCCCACCAGGTGGCGGGCCTCGTCCTCGACTCGGGCGCCGAGTCCTTCGCGACCCGCTCCCGGGCGGTCCCCGACCTCCTGGACGAGCTCGGCCTCGGCGAGCGCGTGGTGCACCCCAACCGCTCCGGCTCGTGGCTGTTCCTGCCGGAGGGCGCCGTGCCCGCCCCCGACTCCGGGATCCTGGGCATCCCCGCCGACCCGACCGCCCCCCGGCTGCGGGCGGCCCTCGGCCGGGCCGGCATGCTGCGCGCGAGCCTCGACCGCCGGCTGCCGGCCTTCGTCGGCATGACCGAGCGCTCCCTCGGCGGCCTCGTCCGGGCGCGGATGGGGGAGCGGGTGCTGGACCGGCTCGTCGCGCCGTTCGCCACGGGCGTGCACTCCGCCCACCCCGACGACCTCGACGTCGACGCCGTCGCCCCCGGTCTGCGGCGGGCCCTGCGCGAGCACGGGTCCCTCGGCGCCGCGGCGGGCGCCCTGCGCCGCGCCGCGCCCGCGGGCGCGAACGTGGCCGGGCTGCGCGGCGGCATGAACGCGCTGTCCGAGACCCTCGTGCACGACCTCGAGCGGGCGGGCGTGAAGCTCGTCACCGGCTACGACGTCATCGCCCTCGACCGCGACCCCCGGCGCGAGGGCTGGATGGTCATCCAGCGCCAGCCGCGCTTCGGCCACAAGACCGCCGTGGCGCGCGGGGAGCTGCTCGTGATGGCCACCGACGGCACGACCGCCGTCCGGCTCCTCGCCAGCCACGAGGAGGGGCTCCAGCGGTTCGCCCCCGGGGCCGGGCCCCAGGTGGCCCTGGCCACGCTCGTGGTCGACGAGCCGCGCCTCGACGGCGCCCCCCGGGGCACCGGCCTGCTCGTGAGCGAGGACGCCCGCGGCGTGCGCGCCAAGGCCCTCACCCACGCGAGCGCCAAGTGGGACTGGGTCCGGCAGGCGGCCGGCCCCGGCCGGCACGTGCTGCGGCTCTCCTACGGGCGCGCCCAGCCCGACGCCACCGCCGTGCCCCCTGAGGTGGCCCTGCCCGACGACCAGCTCATCCGCCTGGCCCTCTCCGACGCCTCGACCCTCATGGGCATGCCCCTGCGGCCCGCCCAGCTCGTCGGCGCGGACATCGTGCGCTGGCGCTCCGCGCTGCCCCGCACCGGCGTCGGGCACGCCCGGCGGGTCGCCGACTTCCGGCGGGCGCTGGCGGCGCTGCCCGACGCCGTCGCGGTCGGCGGTTGGCTCGCGGGCACGGGCCTCGCCTCCGTCGTCGCCGACACCCGGGCCCAGGTCCGCGCCCTGCTCGCCGAGGCGGGCGTCCCGGACGACGCCGCGCCGGCCGCCACCGAACCGGCACGCACCCCACCGACCAGCACCCGACGAAAGGACTGAGCCTTGTCCCACGACACCAGCCCCCACGAGCACGGCGGTCACCCCGCAGCCACGCCCGAGCCGACGCAGGACGGCGGCGCGGAGCGGCTGCACTGGGCCGTCTGGTCCGTGTTCGCCCGCCCCGCCGGCGGGGCCGCGGCCCGCACGGCCGGCGACGACGCCTCCGCGGCCGCCGAGTTCGACGGTGTCGTCGAGCAGCTGGCGGCCGAGGGCGTGACGCTGCGCGGCGCCTACGACGTCTCGGGGATGCGCGAGGACGCCGACGTCCTCACGTGGCTGCACGGCGACGACCCCCAGGCGCTCCAGTCGGCGGTCCGCCGGCTGCGCCGCACGGAGCTCCTGGCCGGCACCGCGCAGGCCTGGAACGCGATGGGGGTGCACCGGGACGCCGAGTTCACCCGGAACCACTCGCCGTCCTTCGCCCGCGGCGTCGCCCCCGAGGACTGGGTCTGCGTCTACCCGTTCGTGCGCTCCTACGAGTGGTACTACATGAACGCCCAGCGCCGCGCCGAGATGCTGCGCAACCACGGCATGGCGGCGCGCGACTACCCCCAGGTCCTC
This sequence comes from Kocuria sp. WN036, assembly GCF_002287015.1. Lineage (NCBI taxonomy): Bacteria > Bacillati > Actinomycetota > Actinomycetes > Micrococcales > Micrococcaceae > Kocuria > Kocuria sp. WN036. Next base: position 111,339 of record NZ_NSKF01000008.1, on the reverse strand, counting down.
GCCAACACCATCGCGTGCTTCGGGCTCAACGACTTCGAGTGGCTGCTCGCGCTCGAGGCCCCCGAGCTGGTCGACCTCGTCGACGTCATGCGGGCCTTCCGCAACACGGAGGCCCGGCTGCACGTGCGCGAGGAGACACCGTTCTACACGGGCCGCCGGATCCGCTCCGAGGAGCTCGCGGAGGTGCTCCGATGAGCGCCGAGAACGCCCTGTCGCGGGCCCGCGCGCACGCGCCGGAGCACTACGACGCCGTCGTCCTCTCGTCCTTCGGCGGGCCGGAGGGGCAGGACGACGTCCTGCCGTTCCTGCGCAACGTCACGAAGGGCCGCGGCATCCCCGACGAGCGGCTGGAGGAGGTGGCCACCCACTACCGGGCCAACGGCGGCGTCAGCCCCATCAACGCCCAGAACCGCGCGCTGCGCTCCGCCCTCGAGGCCGAGCTGCTCGGCCGGGGCCTGAGCGTGCCCGTGCTGTGGGCCAACCGCAACTGGGCGCCCTACGTGGCGGACGTGGTGCGGGAGTGCCACGCGCGCGGGCTGCGCAAGCTCCTGGTGCTCGCCACCAGCGCCTACTCCAGCTACTCCGGCTGCCGCCAGTACCGCGAGGACTACGGCGTGGCGCTCGAGGAGCTCGGCCTCGCGGACGAGATGCAGGTCGACAAGGTCCACCAGTACTACGACTCCGAGGGCTTCGTGCAGCCCTTCGTCGAGGGCCTCCGGGAGGGCCTCGCGCAGGTGCGCGACCGGCTCGGCGCCGAAGGCGGCAGGATCGCGGTCCTGTTCTGCACCCACTCCATCCCCACGACCGACGCCGAGGCCTCCGGGCCGGCGCGGATGGACTTCGAGGAGGGCTCCGCCTACGTCGCCCAGCACCTGGCCGTGGCCCGGACCGTGCTGGAGCGCGTGGGGGCGGAGGAGCTCGGGGACCACACCTGGGACCTCGTCTACCAGTCCCGCTCCGGGCCGCCGCAGGTGCCGTGGCTCGAGCCGGACGTCAACGACGCCCTCGAGGAGCTCGCCGAGCGCGGTGTCGCCGGCGTGGTCCTCGTGCCGCTGGGCTTCGTCTCCGACCACATGGAGGTCAAGTGGGACCTCGACACGGAGGCCCTGGAGACCTGCGAACGGCTCGGCCTGCCGGCCGTGCGCACCCCCACCGCGGGCACCCACCCGGCGTTCGTGGCCGGGCTCGCGGACCTCGTGGAGCAGCGCGTCGCCGGGCGCACCGCCCCGCCGCGGCTCTCCGCGTGTGCCGAGGGCACGTGGTTCGACGACTGCGCCCCGGACTGCTGCGTCAAGGTGCTGCGCGGCGCCGCCGGGCCCCGCCCCACCATCGCGCAGCGCCCCCAGGGCGAGCCCCTCCCGGTCGCCCTCGACGAGGCGGGGGAGGTGCGGTGGTCGTGACGGCCGCGGCGCAGGGGCTCCCGGTGCTGCGGGTCGGGACCCGCGGCTCCCGGCTCGCGCTCACCCAGACCACCACGGCGGCCCGGGCCGTCGCGGCGGCGGGCGGGCTGGAGCCGGAGCTCGTCACGATCCGCACCGAGGGCGACGTCCTGACCGGGCCCCTGTCCCAGATGGGCGGCACCGGGGTCTTCGCCACGGCCCTGCGGGCCGCGCTGCTGGCGGGATCCGTGGACCTGGCCGTGCACTCCCTCAAGGACCTGCCCACCGCTCCCGTGCCGGGCCTCGAGGTCGCCGCGGTGCCGGAGCGGGAGGACCCCCGGGACGCGCTGTGCGCCCGCGACGGGCTGACCCTCTCCGGCCTGCCCTCCGGCGCGAAGGTCGGCACCGGCTCCCCGCGGCGCGCGGCGCAGGTGCGCGCCGCTCGCCCTGACCTGGAGATCGTCGACATCCGCGGCAACGTGGGCACCCGACTGGGGCGGGTGGCCCCCGGCGACCTCGACGCCGTGGTGCTCGCCGCCTCCGGGCTGCGGCGGCTCGGGCTGGAGGACGCGATCACCGAGCTGATCGACCCGTCCGTCATGCTCCCCGCCCCCGGGCAGGGCGCCCTGGCCCTGGAGTGCCGCACCGAGGACGCCTCGGGGGACACCCCGCTCGCCGCCGCCCTCGCCGCGGTGGACCACCTGGAGACCCGCCTGGCCGTGACCGCGGAACGGGCGCTGCTGACCCGGCTCGAGGCCGGCTGCGCGGCCCCCGTGGGCACCTTCGCGCGGATCGAGGACGGCGTGCTCGTGCTCGACGTCGTCGTGGCCGACCCGGACGGCAGCCGGGTCATGCGCCGCAGCGGCCGCACCGCGGAGCGCGGCGTCGACGACGCCCGCGCCCTCGGCCACCGGCTGGGCGACGAGCTGCTCGCCGACGGCGCCGGCCGGCTGGCCCGGTTGACGCTCTGAGACCCGTGCCGCACCCCGGCCCCGCCGACCGCTCCGCCGACCCGGCCGCCGCCCTGCGCGGGGCCAGGGTCGTCGTGACCCGTTCCGCCGACCGAGCCAGGGAGCTCGTGGCGCTGCTGCACGGGCACGGGGCCCGGGTCCGGCTCGCCCCGCTGCTCGAGGCCACCCTCCCCGGGGACACCGGTCCCGTGGCCGCCCTGCTGGACCGGGCGGCGGACCCGGGGGCCGCCGCCGGGTCCTGGCTGGTGGTCACCTCGGTCACCACCGTCCGGGCCCTGCGCGCGGTCGCGGGGGAGCCGTCCGGCACGGCACTCGGCGACCGGTTCGCGGCGGCCCGGCGGGCCGGCCTGCGCGTGGCCGCGGTGGGGGACGCCACGGCCGCGGCCCTCACGGCGGCCGGGCTGCGGCCGGACCTCGTGCCCGGCGCGGTGCACTCGGCCGCCGGGCTGCTCGCCGACTGGCCGCCGGAGCCGGCTCCCGGCACCGTCCTGCTGCCGCTCTCCGCCCGGGCCCGGCCCACCCTCGAGGCCGGTCTGACCGCGCGGGGGTACGGGGTGCTGACGGCCACGGCCTACGAGACCGTGCCCTGGCCGGCGCCCGCGCCCCTCGTGCGGCGGGCCGCGGCCCAGGGAGAGGCCGACGGCACGGACGACGACGCGGACGACGACACGGACCGCGGCGTGGACGGGCGCGTGGCCGAGCTCCACCGGTCCGACCTGCTGCAGGTCCTGGCCGCGGGCGAGGCCGACGCCGTGGTGCTCACGGCGCCGTCCCACCTCGCCGAGCTCGTGCGCGACGACCCCGCCGTCCTGGCCGGCACCGTCCTCGTGGCCATCGGCGAGCCGACGAGACGCGCCGCCGCCGAGCGCGGCCTGCCGTCCGTGGCCGCGTCCCTGCCCACCCCGGAGGGGATCCGCGACGCCCTCGCCCGGGCCCTCACCGCACCCGCGGCCTCCCGGGCGGCCGCGGGGGCGCCCGCCCCGACCCCGACGCCGGCGGCTCCGCCGCCGGCCGCACCGACCACACCGATCCCGACGACACCGATCCCTGCGACCGAGGAGACGAACTCCGTGACCCACCGAATTCCCCGCTACGACCTGGTGTCCCGCCCCCGCCGCCTGCGCACCACCCCGGCCGTGCGCCGGCTCGCCGCGCAGACCAGGGTCCATCCGTCCGACCTCATCCTGCCCGTGTTCGTCCGCGAGGGCCTCGCCGAGCCCGCCCCGCTCGGCTCCATGCCGGGGGTCGTCCAGCACTCCATGGACTCGCTCCGGCGCGCCGCCGCCGAGGCCGTGGCCAAGGGCCTCGGCGGGTTCATGATCTTCGGCGTGCCCGCCGAGCGGGACCCCGAGGGCAGCGCCGGGTGCGACCCCGAGGGCATCCTGAACCGGGCGCTGCGCGCCGTGCGCGCCGAGGTCGGCGACGACCTCGTCGTCATGGCCGACCTGTGCCTGGACGAGTTCACCGACCACGGGCACTGCGGCGTCCTGGCCGAGGACGGGACCGTGGACAACGACGCGACCCTGGAGATCTACGGCCGGATGGCCGTGGCCCAGGCCGAGGCGGGCGCCCACGTGCTCGGGCCCTCCGGCATGATGGACGGCCAGGTCGGCGTGATCCGCTCCGCCCTCGACGAGGCCGGGCACCCCGACGTCGCCGTCCTGGCCTACTCCGCGAAGTACTCCTCCGCGTTCTACGGCCCGTTCCGCGAGGCCGTGGACTCCCAGCTGCAGGGCGACCGCCGCAGCTACCAGATGGACCCCGCCAACCGCCGGGAGGCGCTGCACGAGCTGCAGCTGGACCTGGACGAGGGCGCCGACATGGTCATGGTCAAACCGGCCATGAGCTACCTCGACATCCTCCGCGACGTGGCCGAGGTCTCCCCGGTGCCCGTCTCCGCGTACCAGATCTCCGGCGAGTACGCCATGATCGAGGCCGCCGCCGCCAACGGCTGGATCGACCGCCGGGCCGCGATCCAGGAGTCCGTGCTGTCCATCCGCCGCGCGGGCGCCGACTCCGTGCTCACCTACTTCGCCGTCGAGCTCGCGGACTGGTTCCGCGAGGAGAACGGCCTCTCCTGACCCCCACCGTCCCCCGAGCCGGCACCCCCGGCGGAAGGAAGCAGACAAACCCATGAGCGTTTCCCAGGAACTCTTCGACCGCGCGCGCAAGGTCATGCCCGGCGGGGTCAACTCCCCGGTGCGGGCCTTCGCGTCCGTGGGCGGCACCCCGCCCTTCATCACCGCGGCCAAGGGCCCGTACCTCACCGACGTCGACGGCCGCGAGTACGTCGACCTCGTCAGCTCGTGGGGGCCCGCCCTCGTCGGGCACTCCCACCCGGCCGTCATCGAGGCCGTGCACGAGGCCGTGGAGCGCGGCCTGTCCTTCGGGGCCACGACCCGCGGGGAGACCGAGCTGGCCGAACTCGTGGTCGAGCGGATCGGCGCGATCGACGAGCTGCGCATGGTCTCGACCGGGACCGAAGCGGCCATGACCGCGATCCGCCTGGCGCGCGGCGTGACCGGCCGGGACCTCGTCGTGAAGTTCGCCGGGTGCTACCACGGGCACGTGGACTCCCTGCTGTCCGAGGCGGGCTCCGGCGTGGCGACCCTCGCCCTGCCCGGCTCCGCCGGGGTCACCGCGGCCACCGCGGCCGAGACCCTGGTGCTGCCCTACAACGACCTCGCCGCCGTGGAGGAGGCCTTCGCCGCCCACCCCGGCCGGATCGCCGCCGTCATCACCGAGGGCGCGCCCGCCAACATGGGTGTGGTCACCCCCGGCGAGGGCTTCAACGCGGGCCTGCGCCGGCTCACGCGCGAGCACGGGGCGCTGATGATCTTCGACGAGGTGCTGACCGGGTTCCGCGTGCACGAGGCCGGCTACTGGGGTCTCACCGCCGCGGGCGAGGACGGCTGGGAGCCCGACCTGTTCATGTTCGGGAAGGTCATCGGCGGCGGGCTGCCGGTCGCCGGCGTGGGCGGGCGGGCCGCGGTCATGAACCACCTGGCGCCCCTCGGGCCCGTGTACCAGGCCGGAACCCTGTCCGGGAACCCCGTGGCGATGGCCGCGGGCGCGGCGACCCTGCGCACCGCGGACCGGATCGCCTACCAGACCGTCGACCGGCGCTCGGCGCAGCTGCAGGAGGCGGTGCGCGCGGCGCTGACCGAGGCCGGGGTCGACCACTCGATCCAGTCGGCCGGCAACCTGTTCTCGGTGGCCTTCGGCACCTCCGCCGCCGGCGTGCACGACTACGCGCAGGCCAAGGCGCAGGAGACGTTCCGCTACCCGGCGTTCTTCCACGCGATGCTCGACCAGGGCGTCTACCTGCCCCCGTCGGTGTTCGAGGCGTGGTTCCTCTCCGCCGCGCACGACGACGCCGCGATGGACCGGATCGTCTCCGCCCTGCCGGCCGCGGCGCGCGCGGCCGCCGAGGCCCGGCCGGCCGCCTGACCACGGCCGCCGGGACCCGGCCGGCCGCCGTCCCGGGAAGCGCTCAGGCGTCCTCGGGACGGCGGAGCGGCCAGGCGCCGTCGACCACCGCGTCCGGGCGGGTCCGGCGGAAGTACTCCTGGAGGCTCGCGGCCTGCTCGGCCGCCCACCCGACCTGGTCGGCGTGCAGCGCGGCCGCCGGGCGCACCAGCTCGGGGAAGCGGCGGGCCATCAGCACCGCGAGCCGCTCCGTCGCGACCGAGTCCGCCGCCGAGGTGTGCGCCGCGGTGAGCTCGACCCCGTACTCCTCGCACAGCGCCCCGAGGGTGCGCTTGCCGCGCCGGTACCGGTGCACCTGCTTGTTGAGGACGTAGGGGTCCAGCACCGGGAAGGGCTGCGGGACCTCCACGCCGTGGCGCCGGCCCTCGTGGGCGAGGACCGTGAAGTCGTAGGAGGCGTTGAACACCAGCACGGGCGTGCCCGCGGCGAAGAGGCCGGCCAGGACGCCCGCGATCTCCGCGACCACCTCCGCGGCGGGCCGGCCCTCGGCGCGGGCCCGCTCGGTGCTCACCCCGTGCACGGCGGCCGCCTCCTCGGGGATCTCCACCCCCGGGTCCGCCAGCCACTCCCACTCGTCCGTCACGGCGCCCGCGGCGTCGGTGCGCACGACGGACGCCGTGACGATGCGGGCCGTGTGCGGGTCGCGGCCGGTCGTCTCGAGGTCGAAGGAGGCGCGCGGACCCTCGGTCCACGCGGGGGACGCCCCCGGGGCGCCCGCGGACCCCTCGAGGTCGAAGAGCACGTCCTGCTCCGCGGCGTCGTCCGGCGCGGGCGGGGCGGGCCTCGGCGCGCGCAGCGGGGCGGCGTCGAACAGGGGCAGCTGGTCGGTGGGGCCGGCGGGGCCTGAGGGCGAGGACATGGCTCCCACCGTACCGGCCCCCTCCGACCCGCCACGGACGCGGCCGCCCCGGCCGACGCCTCCGTGCGCACCGGTCCGGAACCGTCCGGGTACGCACGGACGCGGAGCGCTTAGACCGTCGGAGTCCCGTGATGAGATGAGACCCATGCGGCACACCGAGGACAGCACCCACGCCACGAGCTCCGCCCTGCCCGGGGCGGGGCCGGTGCGCTGGACCCTGGTGCCGCCGCACGGCTCCGCGCCGGAGCGCGCCCCGTGGCGGCCGAACCCCGAGCAGGAGGAGATCGCCGGGCTCCCGGCCGGGTGCGGCCCCCGGCTCGTGCTCGGCGGCCCCGGGACCGGGCGGACCCGGGTGCTCGTGGAGCTGGCGGCCCGCCGGATCGGCGGGGGCCTGGACCCGGACCGGCTGCTCGTGCTCACGCCGTCCCGGCTCTCGGCGGCCCGGCTGCGGGACGACCTCACGGCCGCGGTCTCGGCCACCATGAGCTCCCCGCCCGTGCGGGCCTGGCAGTCCTACGCCTTCGACCTGCTCCGGCGGGCCCAGAACCAGGGACTGCTCCCGGGCGTCGCGCACGGACCCAAGCTGCTGTCCGGCCCGGAGCAGGACGTGCTGATCGGCGAGCTCATGGCCGGGCACGCCGCCGGCTTCGGGGCCCCCGTCGTGTGGCCCCCGGACCTCCGGGAGGCGCTCGCCACCCGCGGCTTCCGGCAGGAGGTGCGCGAGCTCTTCGACCGCATGTCCGAGTACGACCTCGCCCCCGACGACCTCCGCCGCCTCGCCCGGCGCCTGGAGCGCCCGGACTGGGCGGCGGCCGCCACGATGCAGGCCGAGTACCAGGCCGTGCGCCGGCTGCGGATGCCGGAGTCCTACGACCCGGCGGCCCTCGTCACGGAGGCCGCGCGGGTCCTCGAGGAGCAGCCGGAGTTCCTGCGGGCCGAGCAGGAGCGCCTCGACCTCGTGCTCGTCGACGACCTGCACGAGGCGACGCCCTCGATCCACCGGCTGCTCGCCGTGCTGTGCCGGGGACGGGACACCGTGCTGACCGCCTGCACGGACACCGTGGTCCAGGGCTTCCGCGGGGCCCGCCCCGACCTGCTGCGCACCCTCGAGGACCGGCTCGCCGAGCCCGCGCGCCCCCTGCGGCGGCACCCCCTGGGCACGAGCCGGCGGATGCCCGGGGCCGTCGCGGAGGTGTGGCAGCGCGTGGCGGAGCGGATCCCCGCCGTGGCCGGGGCCCGGCACCCCCGCGCCCTCCGGCCCGCCGGGAGCGCCCCGGGCGCTGCGGACACGGGCCACGGCGCGGACACCGCGACCGCGCCGGCCGACGTCGCGGTGGACGGCACCGGAGACCGCGCGGCGCCCGGAGAGGTCACCACGGTGGTGCTCTCCTCACCGCTGCACGAGGCCCGCTGGATCGCGCACCAGGTCCTGGAGCGCCACCTGGTGCACGGCGTCCCGCTGGCGGACATGGCCGTGGTCGTGCGCAACGGCCGCTACCTGGAGGGGCTCGAGCGCCAGCTCTCCGCCCTCGGGGTGCCCGTCAGCACCTCCGCCGCGGAGACGCCGGTGCGCGACGAGCCCGCGGTGCGCCCGCTGCTGGGTGCCCTGCGCATCGTGACCGAGGCCGCCGCGGCGGCCGCGGACCGCGAGGAGGACGCGCACTTCGGCGCCCTCACGGTCCAGGCGGCCGTCGACCTGCTCTCCTCGCGGATCGGCAACGCCTCCCCGATGGACGTCCGCCGGCTCCGCCAGCGGCTCCGGGCGGAGGAGCTCGCCGCGGGGGGTCTGCGCACCAGCGACGACCTGCTCGTGGAGGCCCTCGTGGCCCCCGGGGCGCTCGACGCCGCCGGCGTGCGCTCCGTGCCGGCCCGCCGGATCGCCCGGATGCTCGCGGCCGGGACCCGTGCCCTCCGGGAGGAGGGCGCCACGGCCGAGACCGTCCTGTGGGCGCTGTGGGAGGCGGCCGGGGTCGCCGAGTCCTGGCGGCGCCGGGCACTGGAGGGCGGCCCGGCGGGGGAACGGGCCGACCGCGACCTCGACGCCGTGGTGGGCCTGTTCGAGTCCGCCGAGCGTTACGTGGACCACCTTCCCGGGGCCGGCCCCGCCCAGTTCCTGGACTACATCGACAACCAGGAGCTGCCCATGGACACCCTGGCCGCCCGCGCCCCGACCGACGAGACGGTCGAGATCATGACGCCCGCCACCGCCGCGGGCCGGCAGTGGCCGGTGGTCTTCGTCGCCGGCGTGCAGGAGGGCGTGTGGCCCAACACCCGCCTGCGCGGGCAGCTGCTCGGCGCGGACCTGCTCACGGACGCGCTCGACCTCGGCGTCGACCAGGCCGCGCGGGTCACCCCGGTCACCCGCATGCGCGAGGTCCGCCACGACGAGCTGCGCTCCTTCTCCGCCGCCGTCTCCCGCAGCTGCGGCACGCTCGTGGTCACGGCGGCCTCCGGCGAGGACGAGCAGCCCTCGGAGTTCCTCGACCTCGTCGACCCCCCGGGCTCGCGGCCCGGGGACGGCGCCCGGGCCGTGGTGGACGCCCCCCGGCCCATGACCCTGCGCGCCCTCGTGGCCGAGCTGCGGCAGTGGGTCCAGCTGCACGAGGAGGACCCCGTGCGCTCGGAGGCCGCGGCCCGGCTGCTCCACCGCATCTCCTCCTCCCCGCGCCCGGTGCCCGGCGCCCACCCCGACACCTGGTGGGGCGCCGCGGAGCTCTCCAGCACGGCGCCCGTCTTCGACGACGGGGTCCCCGTGCCCGTCTCCCCGTCCCGGATCGAGACCATCCACCGGTCCCCGCTCGACTGGTTCGTGGCCGCCTCGCGGGCCGAGGCCGCGACCGACCTCAGCCGCAGCCTCGGCTCACTCGTGCACGCCATCGCCGAGGAGCTGCCGGAGGCGTCGGGCACCGAGCTCGTCGCCGAGCTCGAGCGCCGCTGGCCCACGCTGGGGCTGCCGGAGACCTGGGAGTCCGCGGTCCAGCTCGAACGGGCCCGGCAGATGCTGCGCAAGTTCGCCCAGTACGTCCTGGACGCCCGCAGCAAGCACGGCCGCCGGCTGGCCTCCGTGGAGGGGGCGTTCAGCGTGCTCGTCCAGGGGCGGGCGCGCGACGCCCTGCTCCGGGGCCGCGTGGACCGCCTGGAGCTCGACGAGCAGGGCCGCTACGTCGTCGTCGACCTCAAGACCGGCCGGAACCAGCCCGCCGGGGCGAAGATCGCCGAGCACCCGCAGCTCGCGGCCTACCAGGTGGCGCTCACGGCGGGAGCGGGCACAGCCATGGTCGCGGGTCAGGACGAGACCGTCCTCGAGCTGCCCGGCGGCACCGTGACGGAGCTCTCCGGCGGCGCCCTGCTCGTCCAGCTCGGCACCCGCGCCAAGTCCCCCTCCGTGCAGCAGCAGGACCCCCTCGACCCGGACGCCACGTGGGCGCGGGACCTGATCACCCGGGCCGCGGAGCTCGTGGCCGGGGAACGGTTCACCGCCCGCCACGACCAGGCCGAGGGCGCCTTCAACGGGCACGGGTGCAAGCTGCCGCAGATCTGCCCGCTGTGCGCCGAGGGGCGGCAGGTGAGCGAACCGTGAGGACCGTTCGGACGGATCCCGGCCCCGTCCCACCCGGACAGCAGGAGACGACAGCGCCCATGACCGACGCCCCCGACGACCGCACCCGGCTCGACGCCGCCGAGCACCCCTACGGCGGCGTCGAGCCCCGGTACAGTCCCGAGGAGCTGGCCGAGCTGCTCGGCGGCAACCTCCCCACGGCCCAGCAGTCGGCCGTGATCTCGGCCCCGCTCACCCCCCGGCTGGTGGTCGCGGGCGCGGGCTCGGGCAAGACCGCGACCATGGTCGACCGGGTGGTCTGGCTCGTGGCCAACGGGGTCGTCGCCCCGGACCAGGTCCTCGGCGTGACCTTCACCCGCAAGGCCGCCGGCGAGCTGGGGGAGCGCATGCGCTCCCGGCTCGCCCGGCTGCGCGCCCAGGGGCTCGTCGCTCCGGCCCACGCCGAGGAGGACGACCTCCCGGCCGCTCCCCAGGACCCCACGGTCAGCACCTACCACTCCTACGCCAACACGCTCGTGCGCAACTACGGGCTGCGGATCGGGATCGAGCCGGACACCACGCTGCTGGGCCAGGCCCGGACGTGGCAGCTCGCCGCGCAGACCGTGGAGGCCTGGACCGGGGAGCTGCTCGAGACCATGCCCGCGAAGTCGACCATGGTCGCCGCGGTCCTCGACCTCGCCTCGGCGTGCGCGGAGCACCTCGTGGACCCGGCGGAGGTGGAGCGCTTCGCGGCCGAGCTGCTCGGCGCGCTGGCCACGACACCGCCGGGGCGCCGGAAGAAGACCCTGGGCGCCCAGCTGAAGAAGGTCGAGGACAACCAGCGCACCGCGTGGGTCCTCGCCGAGCTCGTGGCCGACTTCGCCCGGCGCAAGCGCGAGGCCCAGGCCATGGACTTCGGCGACCTCCTCTCCGCCGCCGCCCGGCTCGCGGAGCAGGACCCGGCAGCCCGCCGGACCGAGCGGGAGCGACACCGGGTGGTGCTGCTCGACGAGTTCCAGGACACCTCGCACGCCCAGCTGCGGCTCTTCGCCGCGCTCTTCGGGCAGGGGCACTCCGTGATGGCCGTGGGCGACCCCCAGCAGTCGATCTACGGCTTCCGCGGGGCCTCCTCCGGGCAGCTCTTCGGCTTCTACGACTCCTTCCCGGTCGCGCCCGGCCAGGACGGGGAGCCCAGCTTCCTCACCACGGCGTGGCGCAACGACGCGAGCATCCTGGACGTCGCCAACACCATCGCCGCGCCCCTGCGGACCCTGCCGGCGTGGGCGCGCAGCACGTCCTCCCTCGCCGTCCCCGAGCTCACCCCGCGTCCCGGGGCGGGCACCGGCCGGGTGCGGATCAGCCGGTACGCGACCGACGTCGAGGAGGCCGTCGCGCTCGCGGAGCGCGTCGGGGAGCGCCGGGAGCAGCACCGCGGCGACCCGGAGGAGCAGATGCCCACCATGGCGGTGCTCTGCCGCAAGCGCTCCCAGATCGAGCCCGTGCGCCGGGAGCTCGCCGCCCGCGGCATCCCCTACGAGGTCGTGGGCCTGGGCGGGCTGCTCAGCACGCCGGAGGTCTCCGACGTCGTCGCGACCCTCCGGGTGCTGGACGACCCCGGCCGCTCGGACGCGCTCGTGCGGCTGCTCGCGGGGGCCCGCTGGCGGATCGGGACCCGGGACCTCATGGCCCTCGCCGACTGGGCGTCCCACCTGGAACGCCGCCGCACGGAGGCCGCGCAGGCGGGCCGGGCCGAGGACCTCGAGAGCCCGGTCACCGCGGAGGAGGCCCAGGAGGACGCCCTCGTCGAGCCCGACCTCTCCGACCACGCGTCGCTGATCGAGGCCCTCGAGACCCTCCCGTGGCCGGGCTGGACGTCCGCGCACGCCCGCACCCTGTCCGAGACCGCGCGGGAGCGCCTGATCCGGCTGCGGACGGAGCTGGACCACCTGCGCTCCTTCCTCTCCGACGACCTGCCGAGCCTGCTGCACGAGGTGGAGACGGTGCTCGGCCTCGACGTCGAGGTCGCCGCGCACCCCCACCGCCCCGTCCACCAGGCGCGGCGCAACCTGGACGCGTTCCACGAGGCCGCGCAGTCCTTCACCGCGTTCTCCGCGAGCAGCGACGTCTCGGCGTTCCTCGCGTGGCTCGACGTCACCCTGGCGGAGGAGAACGGGCTCGAGCCCGGCCCCGACCGCACGCGGCACGACGCCGTCCAGCTCGTCACGGTCCACGCCTCCAAGGGCCTCGAGTGGGACCACGTCTACGTCCCGGGACTCAACGCCGGGAACTTCCCGACCGACCGGCCCTCCCGCTGGACCCTCGACACCGGGACCCTGGCCTGGCCGCTGCGCGGTGACGCCCGGTTCCTGCCGCAGTGGGCCGTGGACACGAGCGACCTCAAGGCCCTCGAGGAGTCCCACACGGAGTTCCTGGAGCTCGCCGCCCAGCACGCCGAGGACGAGGAGCGCCGTCTCGCCTACGTGGCCGTGACCCGGGCCCGCGAGGTCCTGGAACTGTCCTGCACCGTGTTCCGGGGCACGGCCGCGAAGGGCCAGGAGCCCTCCGTGTTCGTCGCGGAGCTGGCACCGCTCACCGAGGGCCCCGAGCCGTCCGTCCGCCCGGGCCCCTGGGCCGAGGTCCCGGAGGGGGCCCGCAACCCGGCCGCCGCCACCGTGCTGAGCGCCCCCTGGCCGTACGACCCGTTGGAGGGCCCCGAGGTCACCGAGACCGTGACGGACGAGTACGGGCACAGCGCCGTGCGCGTGAGCCCGCCCCCGCACCGGGGCCGCCGGGCCGTGCTCGAGCGGGCCGCCCGCGCGGTGCGGGAGCGCGGCTTCGAGGACACCGCGGACCTCGACGTCGAGGACCTGCTCGGCGTCGCGGAGCGGGACGGGCTCGCGCCGGACCCGCGCCGGTGGTCCGAGGAGGCGAAGATCCTGCTCGCCCGGCACGAGGACGGCCGGGCCGAGCGGACCGTCCCCATGCCGTCCCACGTCTCGGCCTCGACCCTGGTGGCGCTCGCGCGCGATCCGCTCGAGGTCGTGTCGGGCCTGCGCCGGCCCATGCCGCGCCGGCCCGGCACCGCGGCGCGGCGCGGCACCACCTTCCACGCCTGGATCGAGCAGTACTACGGCAGCTCCGCGATCTTCGACGTCGGGGAGCTGCCCGGGACCGCCGACGACTACGTCGACGCGGCCTACGACCTCCCCGAGCTCGCGGCGACGTTCCGCTCCAGCCCGTGGGCCGACCGCCAGCCGTACGCCGTGGAGTTCCCCCTCGAGACCCCGATCGCCGGGGTCACGGTCCGCGGCCGGGTGGACGCCGTCTTCCGCAACGGCGACGGCACGTGGGAACTGGTCGACTGGAAGACCGGGCGGGCACCCTCCGGCCGGGAGCTGCAGGAGCGGTCGGCGCAGCTGGCCGTGTACCGGCTCGCGTGGTCCCGGCTGCGGGCCGTCCCGCTCGAGGAGGTCACCGCCGCGTTCTACTACGTGGCCGAGGACCGGGTCGTCCGTCCGCACGACCTGTCCGGGGCCGAGGAGCTCGAGGCGGTGGTCCGGGAGGCCTACGACGTGGTGCTGCGCCCCTGAGCGGGGCCGCCGCCCGGTCCCGTCGGCGGCGTCCGGCCGGAGGGGGCCTCGGGGCCGCCGGCCGGGGCGGGATCCTCCGGGGCGGTGTCCCCGGGCGCGCGGTCCGGGGCCGCGTCCTGGGAGGCGTCGTCCTGCCCCGGGGCCGCCGGCGCGGTCTCCGGGGCGGCCGCGACCGGCTCGGGGCGCCGGGCGACGTCCTGCTCGAGCGTGGCGAGCATCTGCTCCGCGTCGGCCACCAGGTCCTGCGCGCCGCGGTCCACGCCGCGCACGAGCCACTGCGCCAGGGCGAGCTCGGCGTCCAGCCGGGCCCGGTCCAGCAGGTGCGGGTCCGGTGCCCCGTCGGGCGCCTGGAAGGACGTGCGGCGGCAGGCCGCGGCGTAGGCCTCGAGCACCCCCTCGGCGAGGCGGGCGTCGCGCGCCGCGAAGAGCCACGCGAAGTCCTCGGCGGGATCCCCCACGTGCAGGTCGGTCCACCCGGTCACCCCGCGCACCCGTCCGCGGGAGATCACGAGGTCGTCCTCCTGCAGGTCGCCGTGGACCACGCGCGGCTGGAACCGCCACACGGCACGGTCCTCCAGGACCTGCTCCCACCGGTGCAGCAGCGCGGCCGGCACGCGCCGCGTGTCGGCGGCCCGGTGCAGCTCCGTGCGGCGCCGCTGCCGGCACTGCTCGGCGGTGTAGCCGGGCAGATCGGCGTCCAGGACCAGCGCGGTCGGCAGGGCGTGGATCGCTGCCAGGAGCCGCCCGAGCTGCACGGTGAGCGTCGGGGGCGGCTCGGCGCTCGGCACGTGCCGGTGGTGCTCGGGGTCCGGCTCGGCGGCCATGCGGGCGAGCGCGTCGATGTCCAGCGGGGCGCCCTCGATGTGGGAGTGCACGAAGGCGTGCAGGTCCCCGTGCGCCACGGAGCCGGCGGCGGTGGGGACCAGGAACGGGAGACGCGACCGGACGGCGGGGGTGAAGGAGCGGAGCACGAGGTGCTCGGTCTCCAGGCGGACGCTCGCCTCGGGGCTCAGCGGGGAACGCACCCGCCAGCGCCGGCCGGAGGCGTCGAGGACCACGGCGGAGCGGAAGTCGGCGTCGTCGTCGGGGGAGGGCCCCACGGCCACGGGTGCGAGTCCGGGGACGCCTGCGGCGGCGACGGCGGCCAGGTGCTCGAGGGACGTGCTCACGCCGTCCACCCTACAAGAGGCCCGGCCCTGCAAGAGGTCCGGCGGCCGTCCCCGTCCCCACCCGCCGGACCCGTGGTCCGCCCGGGTCGCTACAGTGGGGGACGTGCCCGCCTCCACCCCTTCCGAGCCCGTTTCCGGCTCCCGCCCCGTGCCCGCCCCCGAGCGTCTCTCGCCGGCCCGCCTGCCGTTGGCGGCGACGGCCTTCGACCGCGACGCCGTCGACCGTGAGCTCCACGACGTGCGCGTGCTCGCCGCGCAGGACCCCACCACGCTCGTGCTCGTGCTCGCGGGCGGTCTCGCCCCCGTGGCCGGGGACGCCCTGGTCCTGGTGCCCGCGGCCGAGCTCCCGGCCGTGCCCCACGACCCGCGCCGGCCGGAGGTCTACCTGGGCCGGCTGCCCGGCGCCGACGGGGCCCCCGGCCCCCGCGTCCTGCTGCGCGCCGTCGCCGCCCCCGAGCCCGGGAGAGAGGACGCCGCGGCGGAGCCCTTCGCGGTGCCCGAGCCCCTTGTGGCGGCCGTTACCGCGTTCGCCTCCGGCCGGCGCGGGGAGGAGCTGCGCTGGGCCGGCCTGCGGGAGCTCGGCCCGGTGCTCCCGACCCGGGACACCTCGCTGCTCGTCACCGCCCAGTCCGTGGGACTGTGGCACCGGGACCACCCCCGGTGCCCGCAGTGCGGGGAGCCCACCGAGGTGATCCGGTCCGGCTGGGCCCGGCGGTGCCCCAACGACGAGTCGCTGCACTTCCCGCGCACCGACCCCGCGATCATCGTGGCGGTCAGTGACGGCGACCCCGACCCCGACCGGGAGCGGCTGCTGCTCGGCCGCTCCGCGCTCTGGAAGGGCAACCGGTTCTCGACCCTCGCCGGGTTCGTGGAGCCGGGGGAGTCCCTGGAGCAGGCCGTGGTCCGCGAGGTCGCCGAGGAGGCGGGCCTGACCGTGGGGGACGTGCAGTACCTGGGCTCCCAGCCCTGGCCGTTCCCGCGCTCCCTGATGCTCGGCTGCCGCGCCGTGGTGCGCTCCGGCGCGGCCGTCCCGGACGGCCAGGAGATCCTGGAGCTGCGCTGGTTCACGCGGGCTCAGCTGCGGGAGGCGGCGCGCACCGGGTCCGTGACCCTGCCCGGGCGGGTCTCGATCGCGCACGCGCTCATCGCGCACTGGCTCGGCGAGGACCTGCCGGAGACCGCGTGGTGACCAGCAGCGAGACCGGCACGGACGTGGAGTCGACCCTCGAGGAGCGCATCCTCGCCGGCCTGGACCCCGAGCAGCGGGAGGTCGCGACCACGCTGCGCGGACCCGTGTGCGTGCTCGCGGGCGCCGGCACGGGCAAGACCCGGGCCATCACCCACCGGATCGCCTACGGCATCGCCACGGGCGTCTACACCCCGCAGAAGGTCCTGGCCCTGACGTTCACTGCCCGCGCCGCCAACGAGATGCGCAACCGGCTGCGCGAGCTCGGGGCCGCCGGGGTGCAGACGCGCACGTTCCACGCCGCGGCCCTGCGCCAGCTGCAGTACTTCTGGCCCCAGGCCGTGGGCGGGCCCCTGCCCGGGCTCGTGGAGCACAAGGCGCGGCTCATCACCGAGGCCGCGCAGAACATGCGCCTGTCCACGGACCGCGCGGCCGTGCGGGACCTCGCCGCCGAGATCGAGTGGGCCAAGGTCTCGATGCTGACCCCCGACACCTATCCGACGCGGGCGGCCGGGCGGGAGATGCCGCTGAACTACGACGTGCGCACGGTCCAGCGCCTGTACCAGTCCTACGAGGAGCTCAAGACCGACCGGCACCTGATCGACTTCGAGGACGTCCTGCTGCTCACGGTGGCCGTGCTCGAGGAGGACGAGCGCGTCGCCGCGACCGTGCGCGAGCAGTACCGGCACTTCGTGGTCGACGAGTACCAGGACGTCTCCCCGCTGCAGCAGCGTCTCCTCGACGCCTGGCTCGGGGGCCGGGACGACGTCTGCGTGGTGGGCGACGCCTCCCAGACGATCTACTCGTTCACCGGGGCCACCTCCCGGCACCTGCTCGAGTTCCCGGCCCGGCACCCGCAGGCGCGGGTGATCGAGCTCGTGCGCGACTACCGCTCCACCCCGCAGGTCGTGGAGACCGCCAATCGTCTGCTCGCGGCCCGCCGGCCGGCGCGGGGCTCGACCCCCGGCGCCTGGGCCACGCCGCTGCGCCTCGTGGCGCAGCGCCCGGACGGGCCGCCCCCGTCCTGGAACGAGTACGCGGACGACGAGGCCGAGGCGGCGGGGACCGCGGCGCGCATCCGGGACCTGGTCGACGACGGTGTGCCCGCGTCCGAGATCGCCGTCCTCTTCCGCACCAACGGGCAGTCGCAGGCCTTCGAGACCGCGCTCGCGGAGGCGGGCATCGGCTTCCAGCTGCGCGGCACGGAGCGGTTCTTCAACCGGCCGGAGGTCAAGCAGGCCGTGGTGCAGCTGCGCACGGCGGCGCGGGCCGCCGAGGCCTCGGACGAGCCCACGCGCCTGGTGCGCGACATCCTCTCCTCGCTGGGCTACTCGGACCGCGCGCCGCGCTCCACGGGCGCGGTGCGCGAGCGGTGGGAGTCGCTGGCCGCGCTGGTCTCCCTCGCGGACCGGATGGCCGCGGAGGCCGCCGCCCGCGAGGAGCAGTTCGTGCTCCCCGACTTCGCCGCGGAGCTCGAGCGGCGCATGGCCCAGCAGGACGCTCCCGTGATGAATGGGGTGACCCTGGCGTCCCTGCACTCGGCGAAGGGCCTCGAGTGGGACGCCGTGTTCCTGGCGGGCCTCAGCGAAGGGCTCATGCCGATCGGCTTCGCCGAGACCGCCGACGAGATCGACGAGGAGCGCCGGCTGCTCTACGTGGGCATCACCCGCGCCCGGGAGCACCTCGTGCTGTCCTGGACCCTGTCCCGCACCCCGGGCGGCCGGCCCACGCGCAAGCCCTCACGCTTCCTCGACGCCCTGCGGGAGACCGGCGGAGACCGCCCGGCCCCGCGCCGGTCCCGCCCGGGCGGCGCCCGCGCTCACGCCTGATCGAGCCCGCACAGGCACCGGCTCCGGTCCGGCTCCGGCCAGGACACCGCGTCCGGCCACGGCGGGGCGTAGAGGGCGGCGCGTCCCGCGCCGCCCTGCTCCCGGTGCCCGTGCCCCTCGGCTCCGGCGCCGCACAGCGAGTCCAGGGCCACCGCGAGCACCTCGACGGCCAGGCGGACCGCGACGGCCTCCGCGTGGGCCGCGCCCGCCCACGCCGCGAGGACGGCGGCGGGGCCGTGCGGCGCCGTGCGGGGCTGCGTGTGCTCGAGCGTCGCCCGCACGCAGTCCGGGCAGGGCCGGTGCGCCCAGGGCACGGTGGGCCAGCGCAGCAGGACCCCGTCGGCGTGGTGCAGCGACACCACCGGGTGGCGGGGGTCGATCCCCGCCCACGCCTCCGGTTCCACCGCTCCGGGCGGGAGCCGGCCGTCCGGGGCGGGCCGCCCGGAGCTGTGCACCACGACCGTGCCCGGCAGCAGCGCCCCGGGGAACAGCTCCGGCGCGCTGACGGGGGCGCACCGGGGGTCGAGCTCGCGCAGCCGCCGGCGCAGGGCCGCCTCGCGGGACCGGCCGACGTCCGCGGGCCGGTACGCGCCGGTCCCGAGGTCGGCGGCCGCGACGGGCGCGGTGTCGCTGACGTTGAGCCCGAGCACGCCGCAGCGCAGCAGGCGCACGGCCAGCGTCGCCGCGAGACCGTCCAGGCCCAGGAGCAGGACGTGCACCTCGTCCGGACGGGGCCGCTCGAGACAGGACAGGCGCAGTTCCGGGTCGTGCGGGGAACCCTGAGGAGGGCCGGGGAACGGAGTGGTGGGCACGGGACGCCTTCCGGGACGCGCGGGCGGGACGTCGTCACTCTCGCCCGGACCGTGCCCGCGGCGCGCCCGCCGGCGGGTCGTCCACAGTGCACGGCGGAGCTCCGTGCACATGGGCGCGGGCCGGCGTTTCGCGGCCCGTGCCCGCGGCGTGTTCAATGGCCCCATGCCCGTACCGTCACAGCCCGAGGTCGTCGTGCGCCGCTCCGCCCGCCGGCGCAAGACCGTGTCCGCCCACTGGAGCGAGGACACGGTGGTGCTCTCGGTCCCCCAGACGGCCACCCGGCGGGAGATCGAGCACTGGACCCGCGAGCTGGTGCCCCGGGTCGTGGAGCGCCGGCGCCGCGAGGCGGCCAAGGGCGCCGACCGGCGCTCCGACGACCATCTCCTGCAGCGCGCCCACGAGCTGTCGCGGCGACACCTCGACGGCCGGGCCCGGCCCTCGGACGTGCGGTGGTCCGGGCGGCAGCACACCCGGTGGGGCTCCGCGACGCCGGCCACCGGCGTCATCCGGATCTCGGCGCAGCTCCAGCAGGCCCCGGAGTGGGTGCTCGACTTCGTGCTGGTGCACGAGCTCGCGCACCTGCTCGAGGCCGACCACAGTCCCCGGTTCCGGGAGCTCGAGGCCCGCTACCCCCTCGCCGAGAAGGCCCGGGCGTTCCTGGACGGCGCCGCGTGGGCGCACCGGCACGCAGGACGCGCCGGCGCGGATCAGCGGGAGCCGTCCCCGTCCTGAGGCCCGTCGTCCTCCGGCCGCCCGGGACCGCCGTCCGCGCCGGGAGCAGGGTCCGTGGCCGGACCGCCGTCCGCGCCGGGCCCGCCGTCGGGGCCCTCGTAGCCGCCCGAGAGCAGCCGCTGGAGCGCGGCGTCGACCTCGTCCTCGGACGCGGTGAGCAGCCCGCGGCGCTCGGTGAAGCCCGCGGGGTCGTCCAGGTCCTCGTCGGTGGGCAGCAGCTCCGCGGCGTCCCACAGGCCGTCCCGGTCCTCCACCCCCCGGCGCTCGCCGACGTACTCCCAGAACTGCGCGGCCTCGCGCAGCCGGCGCGGGCGCAGCTCGAGCCCCACGAGGGAGCCGAACGCGTGCTCGGCGGGCCCGCCGGCGGCGCGGCGCCGCCGGACGGTCTCGGACAGGGCCTCCGCGGAGGGCAGGTTGGCGGTCGAGGCGACGGTGACCACGTGCACCCAGCCCTCCACGAGGGCGAGCACCGTCTCGAGCCGCTTGAGGGTGACCTCCTGGTCCGGGGTCTGCTGCGGGGCGAAGATCCCGGAGGACAGGGCCTCCTGCATGCTCGAGGGATCCATCGGGTCGATGTCCCGGGCGGCCTCCTCGATGCGGGACATGTCGATGTGGATCCCCGCGGAGAAGCGCTTGACGAGGTCCAGGATGTGCTGGCGCAGCCACGGGTTCGCCGCGAACAGCCGGACGTGCGCCGCCTCCCGCACGGCGACGTAGAGCATGATCTCCTGCGCGGGGATGTCCAGGCCCTCGCCGAAGGCCCTGATGCTGGCGGGCAGCAGCCCGGAGCGGCCCTCCGCGAGCGGGAGGCCGATGTCGGTGGAGCACAGCACCTCGCGGGACAGGCCGCCGATGGCCTGGCCCAGCTGGATCCCGAACAGCATCCCGCCGGCGCCCGCGAGCATCCCCGAGGCCCCGCCCATCATGGCGGACAGCTCGGGGGGCAGCTGCTGGGTGAGGGCGTCGGTGAGCGCCTTCGTCACGGACTCCGCGACCGGGCCCGTCATGTCCTTCCAGGTCTCCTGGGTGGCCTCGATCCACTCCGCGCGGGACCACGCCTGGGGCCGGATCGAGGTCTGGCCGAACTCGGTGTGGTCGGCCAGCCACAGCTCGGCGAGGCGCATCGCGTCCTCGACCGCGCCTCGCTGGGCGGGGGTCACCGACGGGTCGCCGTCGGCGGCGGCGATCTGCCGCGCGTGGTCGTGGGCGAGCTTCCAGTTGACCGGTCCCTCGGACGCCCCGGCGCCCATCATGGACTGGATCTGCTGGAACATCATCGACATCGCCTGGGGGTCCACCGGCACGCCGGCGCGCTGTAGGTCCTCCGGGCTCATCCCGCTCTGCCCCATGAGGCGCTCAAGCATCTCCTGGAAGGGGTCCTTGGGGCCGTCGCCGGAGTCGTCGCCCGGGGTGTTCCCGGGGCGGTCGTTGGGAGGCTGGGGAGTCATGGGTCCACCGTTCTTCGATCGGGTCGGGGGATCGGGCGGCACGGGCGCGCCCGACGTCTCTGCTCCCAGCGTAGCGAGCACCGGACGGGGCCGACCATGAGCCAACTCCCAGTTCGCTGGAAGCTCAGGGCCGGGTCGCGCGCGATAAGCTGGACCGTCCGGACCGTGCGGCCTCACAGCCTCCGGTCCCTCCGACGACGACGCCGAGGACCGCCCGTGACCGCATCCCCCCGCCCGCGCCGCGCCCTGCGCCGCCGCGGTCTCGAGTCCTGGGCGCTGCTGGGCTCCGCCGGGCTGCTGCTGGCCGGGGCGGTGCTGCCCGCCCCGTTCGTGATCGAGGCTCCCGGGCCCACGTTCAACACGGTGGGGGAGCACGACGGCCGGCAGCTGCTGGGGGTCTCCGGCGCCCCGACCTACCCGAGCGACTCCGTCCTGGACCTGACCACGGTCTACGTGACCGGCGGGCCCAACAAGAACGTCAACGTGCTCACTGTGCTCGGGTCCTGGCTGGACCCGTCCGCCTCCGTGGTGCCGGCCGACACCCTCTACCCCCGGGACGTGTCGGGGGAGGAGGCCGACCAGTACAGCATGGCGGCGATGAGCAGCTCGCAGGAGGACTCGGTCGCCGCCGCGCTGACGCACCTGGGCCATGACTTCAGCACCCGGCTCTCCGTGCAGGACACGGTCCCGGGCGGCCCCGCGGAGGGGGTGCTCGAGCACGGCGACGTCCTGCGCGGCGTGGACGGGGAGCCCGTTTCGTCGCTGCCGTCCCTCAAGTCGGCTCTCGACGCGGCGGGGGAGCGCGGCGTCACCCTGCAGGTCGAGCGGGCCGGGTCGCCGCGCGACGTCGAGGTGGACACCGTGCGCGACGAGGCGTCGGGGAACTGGCAGCTCGGTGTGTTCCTGCTGGCCGCCTACGACTTCCCGATCGACGTGGCGTTCGAGCTCGACGAGGTCGGCGGGCCCAGCGCGGGGCTGATGTTCGCGCTGGGGATCGTCGACGAGATGACCCCGGGCTCGATCGCCGGGGACCGGCACGTGGCCGGCACCGGCACCATCACCCCGGAGGGGGAGGTGGGGCCCATCGGCGGCATCCGGCAGAAGCTCGAGGGGGCCGCGGCGGCCGGGGCGGAGGTCTTCCTCGCCCCGGCGGACAACTGCGCCGAGGCGCAGGGCCACGTCCCCGAGGGGCTGACGGTCGTGTCCGTGCGCACCCTCGACGACGCCGTGGCCGCCGCCGAGGCCGCCGGGAGCGGCGGGGACCTCTCCGCGCTGCCGGGGTGCGCCGCCCGATGACGGGCGCCGTGTGCACGATTGCACCCCCGAGAAGCCCGCGGGCAGAATGGACGGGGTGCCCCGGCGACCCGCCGGCGGCGCTCCTCCTCGACGCAGGCCGCACCCCACGACTTCACGCACCACACCTGACGAACGACCCCGATTGCAGAGGTAACCAGTGACCGCCGGACCCACAGCCCCCCGACCACCGAGGCAGCAGCCAGCAGGACAGCGGCGGAAACGGGGTGCGCTGTGGCCGACGGTCGTGGTCGTCCTGGTCCTCGTGGCCGCCTTCGTGGGACTGACGCAGCTCTACACGGACGTGCTGTGGTACGACCAGCTGGGCTACCTCAGCGTGTTCGTCACCGAGAACGTCACGAAGATCGTGATCTTCGTGGTCGCCGCCGTGCTCGTGGCGGCGCTGATGTTCGCCAGCCTCTTCCTCGCCTACCGCAGCCGGCCCATCACGGCCGAGTCCATCGTGGACGACAACCTGCGCCGCTACCAGGAGGCCCTCGAGCCGGTCCGCAAGATCGTCATCGTGGTGGTGCCCGTGCTCTTCGGGCTCTTCGCGGCGAGCACGGCGATGACCCAGTGGGACACCGTGCTGCTGTTCCTCAACCAGGAGCCGTTCGGCCAGGAGGACCCGCAGTTCGGCCTCGACATCGGCTTCTACGTCTTCACCCTCCCGTTCCTGCGCTTCCTCATCGGGTTCCTGGTCTCGGCGATCCTGCTGGCCGGCGTGGCGGGGATCCTGATGCACTACGTCTACGGCGGCATCCGGATCACCGAGCGGGGGCTCAGCACCACCCGTGCGTCCCGTGTGCACCTGGGGGTGCTGGCCGCGCTGTTCCTGCTGCTCCAGGCCGCGAACTTCTGGCTGGACCGGTACTCCACGCTGCAGTCCACGTCCGGGACGTGGACCGGCGCGCTGTACACCGACGTCAACGCCGTGATCCCCACCAAGGCGATCCTGGCGGCGGCCGCGCTGATCGTCGCGATCCTGTTCGTCGTCGCGTCCTTCATCGGCCGCTGGCGGCTGCCGATCATCGGCACCGCCATGCTGCTCGTGGTCGCGGTGGTGGCAGGCGGGATCTACCCGTGGATCGTCCAGCGCTTCCAGGTCACGCCCACCGAGCAGGCCCTGGAGAGCCAGTACATCCAGCGCAACATCGACCTCACCCGGTCGGCCTACGGGCTGGACGCGGCCGAGGTCATGCCGTACGACGCCACCACGGAGACCGAGCAGGGCGCCCTGCGCCAGGACACCGAGACCACCTCGAACATCCGTCTGCTGGACCCCAACGTGGTCTCGGCGGCGTTCTCGCAGCTGCAGCAGTTCCGCCCCTACTACCAGTTCCCGGACACCCTCAACGTGGACCGCTACGAGATCGACGGCGAGGTCCAGGACACCGTCATCGCCACGCGTGAGCTGAACCCCGACCAGAACCAGGGGTGGTTCAACCAGCACGTGGTCTACACCCACGGCTACGGCGTGGTCGCCGCCTACGGCAACCGGGTCGAGGTGGACGGCAAGCCGCAGTTCATGCAGTCCGGCATCCCGTCCCGGGGCGTGATCTCGGACGACTATGAGCCGCGCATCTACTTCGGCGAGAACTCCCCGCTGTACTCCATCGTGGGCGGCGCCGAGGGCGACGAGCCCCTCGAGCTGGACCGCCCGCAGACGGCCGGCGACGAGGCCGGCGACGCCAAGACGACGTTCGCCGGCAACGGCGGGCCCAGCATCGGCAACTTCTTCAACCGGCTCGCCTACGGCATCAAGTTCCAGTCCTCGGACATGCTGCTCTCGGACGCCGTGCGCCCGGAGTCGCAGATCCTCTACGACCGGGACCCGCGCGAGCGGATCGAGAAGGTCGCCCCGTACCTGACGGTCGACGGCGCCCCGTACCCGGCCATCATCGACGGTCAGGTCCAGTGGATCGTGGACGCCTACACCACCTCGGACGCCTTCCCGTACTCGACGCCGTCGGTGCTGCAGGAGGCGACGCAGGACACGCAGACCGCCCAGGGCGCCGCGGCGGCCCTGCCGCCGGAGCGGGTCAACTACATCCGCAACTCGGTCAAGGCCACGGTCAACGCCTATGACGGCTCGGTGAACCTGTACGCGTGGGACGACCAGGACCCGGTGCTGAAGGCGTGGCAGAACGTCTTCCCGAGCACGCTCAAGCCCTACTCCGAGATGTCGGCGGAGCTCATGGCGCACGTGCGCTACCCGCAGGACATGTTCAAGGTCCAGCGGGAGCTGCTCAACCGCTACCACGTCACGGACTCCGGCAGCTTCTACCAGAACGACGACGTGTGGTCCGTGCCCAACGACCCGACGCAGGACTCGGACGTGGCGCTGCCCCCGTACTACCTGTCGATGCGGATGCCCGGTGAAGAGGAGGCCAACTTCTCGCTCACCACCTCCTTCATCCCGCAGCAGTCGGAGACGGGCAACACCCGCAACGTGATGTACGGGTACCTCTCCGCCAACTCCGACGCCGGCACCGGCGAGGACGGCGTGAAGAGCGACGAGTACGGGACGCTGCGCCTCCTGGAGCTGCCGCGCTCGTCCGTGGTGCCCGGCCCGGGCCAGGCGCAGAACCTGTTCAACTCGGACACCGACGTCTCCACGGAGCTGAACCTGCTCCGCCAGGGCGCCTCCGAGGTCATCAACGGCAACCTGCTCACCCTGCCCGCGGGCGGCGGCATGCTCTACGTGCAGCCCGTCTACGTCCAGTCCTCGGGCGACGCCGCGTACCCGACGCTGCGGCGCGTGCTCGTCGGCTTCGGCGAGGAGGTGGGCTTCGCGCCGACCCTCGAGGAGGCCCTCGACGAGGTCTTCCAGGGCGACTCCGGGGCCCAGACGTCGTCCGGTGCGGGCGTCGACGAGGCGGAGGCCGGGAGCCCGGACGGCGCCGGCGAGGACGGGGCCGAGGCCCCGGCCGGCGGCGCCAGCCTCGAGGACGCCCTCAGCGACGCCAACCAGGCGATCCAGGAGTCCGAGGAGGCCCTGCAGGACGGCGACTGGACGTCCTACGGCGAGGCCCAGCAGCGGCTGCAGGACGCCATCGAGCGGGCGCTCGAGGCGGACGGCGTCGTCGCCCCCGAGGCGGAGGGCGCCCTGGCCCCCGAGGAGCCGGCCGAGCAGCCCGCCGAGTAGCCGATTTGCGGGTCCACCCCGCGGCACGTATAGTCATACATGTCGCCGCGGGGTGGAGCAGTTCGGTAGCTCGCTGGGCTCATAACCCAGAGGTCGCAAGTTCAAATCTTGCCCCCGCAACCACAGAAGGCCCCCGGACCGTCACGGTCCGGGGGCCTTCGCCTTGCCCGGAGGACCCCGGGCGGGAAGGAGCCCCCACGGCCGCGGCCGTGGGGGCTCCTCCGTGCCCGGGGACGGGGCGGGGTCAGACCTCTTCGGAGGAGACGATCCGCTCGGCGTTGCGGGACTTCAGGGCGGCGAGCCGGGCCTCGATCTCCGACTGCTGGCCCAGGGACTCGAGGGACTCGAACTGCGCGTCCAGGGAGGACGCGGCGAGCTCCTGCTGGCCCAGGACACGGGCCTCCTCGCGGCGGATCTTGTCCTCGAAGCGGGAGACCTCGCTCGTCGGGTCGAGCACGTCGAAAGCCTTGAGCGCGTCCTGGACCTGCGACTGCGCCTGCGCGGTCTTCTGCCGGGCGTTGAGCTCGTCCCGCTTGTTGGACAGCTCCTGGAGCTTGCCCCGCATCTTGTTGAGCCCGTCCTTGAGCTTCTCCACGACCTGGGTCTGGGACTGGATCTGCGGTTCGGCGCCGCGCGCCTCCGTCTCGTACTGGATCTGGCGCTGGAGGGCGACCTTGGCGAGGTTGTCGAACTTCTCGGCCTCGGAGGACTTGCCGGCGCCCCGGTACTCCTCGGCCTTGTTCGAGGCCGCGAGGGCCTTGTTGCCCCACTCCTGGGACTCGCGCACGTCCTCCGCGTGGTCCTGCTCGAGCAGGCGCAGGCTGCCGATGGTCTGCGCGACGGCGGCCTCGGCCTCGCGGATGTTCTCGGTGTAGTCGCGGACCATCTGGTCCAGCATGAGCTGGGGGTCCTCGGCGGCGTCGATCATGCCGTTGATGTTGGCCTTCGCGAGCTGGGCGATGCGGCCGAAGATGGACTGCTTGATCATGGTTCCTTCTCTCCTCTGGTGCTTCCCGGGAGGGGCTCCCGGGATCGTGGGTCGGTCGGGGACGGTGGGTCGGTCAGGGGTCACGGGGCGGACGAGGGTCAGAGGGGCGGCGGTGCGCGGTGCCCGTCCGGCGGCGGCGGGCGCCCGTCGGCGCGGATCAGAAGCTTCCGCCGATGCCGCCGCCGAAGCCTCCGCCCCCGCCGCCGAACCCGCCGCCGAAGCTGCCGCCGAAGCCTCCGCCGCCACCGCCGAAGCCTCCGCCCCCGCCGTTGAGGATCGAGCCGAGGAGGATGCCGCCGAGCATCGCGCCGCCCAGACCGCTGTTGGAGCGGCCCCGGTGGCCGCCCATTCCCACGGGCGTGCCGAAGCCGCCGTAGGAGAAGGAGTCGACGTCCTGCTGGGCGATGTACTGGGCCTCGCCGGCGAGCCGGACGGCCTCGTTGGCGCAGGTCAGCGCCTCGGAGGGGTCCGACTTCCGGGCCTGCTGGGCGGCCTCCAGGTAGCGCTCGGCCTCCGCGAGGCGGGTGCGCGCCTCCGGGCCGACACCGCCGCGGCGGGCCCAGATGTACTCGCTCGCCGAGCTCAGCTGGGCCTGCGCGGAGACGAGGGTGTGGGCGAGGGTCTCCCGCGCGGAGCGGTCCCGGTCGTTCTGGGAGCGCACCGACGCGAGCCCCTTGTCGAGCTCGTCCTTGGCCACGGCCAGACGCCGGCTCAGGCCGAGCGGGTCGATCCGTCCCGCGCCCATCTGCTCCTCGACGGTGCGCAGGACGGCGCCGACGCCGGCGACGGCCCCGGCGAGCTCCGGGTTGGAGCCGCGCCGGACGAGGGCGTCCGCCTCGGCGACGTCCCGCTGGGCGATGGTCACGGCGTCCTTGAGGGACTCCTCGGCGTGGGCGAGCTCGGTGGCCGCGTGCTCCACGGCGTCGAGCAGGCCCCCGGCCTGCCCCACGCCCTCCTCGGCGGCGCGGATGTCCAGCACGGCGTCGCTCGTGCGCCCGGCGGCGAGGTCGGTGCGGGCCTCCTCCACGGCGGTGTCCACGAAGTCGAGCCGGTCCCGGGCCTGGTCGATGTTGTCCTTGACGGGGGCGAGCGCCGTGTCGTTGTAGCGGGCGGTGAGCTCCCGCAGCCGGGCGTCGGCCGTGCCGAAGCGGGGGCGCACGGCCTCGGCCTGGCGCCGCACCTCCTCGAGCGCCTGCGGGGCGCGGGACTCCAGTTGGCGCAGCGAGCTGAACGCCTCCTGGTGCTCCTGGAGCGGGCGCTGGGCGTCCTGGGAGCGGGCGATAATCTCGCCGAGCCAGGCGCGCTGCTGCTCCTCGGTGTCGGGGATGTGGTCCTCGAGCTGCTGCTGGAGGGCGAAGGAGGCCTGCATGTGCTTCTTGGCGTCCTGGACGGCGCGGCGGAACGGCTCGACCTGCTCGTCCCCGTACTGCAGCTGGGCGAAGGCCAGCTCCTGCTCGGAGTGCTGGATGGCGTTGTCGGTGGACACCAGCAGCTCCCCGGCCCGCTTGCGCAGCTCCGGCACCGGGACCTCCTGGTAGGGGCCGGCGGGACCCTGCGGAGCGCCCCGGCCGCCGGGCCCGCCCTGCGGGGCGGACCCCTGCTGCCGGCGCTTCTTGTTGCGGGAGGCCATGCCGTAGACGGCGAGCCCGCCGAGGCCGAGCGCCCCGAGACCGAGCAGGCCGAAGCCCGCGCCGCCCCCGTCCGAGCTCTCCCCGGTCCCGGCGGGGGCGCCGGAGAGCTCGGTCTCGATGCCCTCGACGGCCCCCTCGACCGCGCCGTCCCAGTCGTCGGCCGCGAGCGCCGGGGTGATGAACTGCCGGTTGATGCGCTCCTGCTGCTCGGTGCTGAGGGGCCCCGTGGAGTACGCGGAGAAGCGCTGCTGCCGGTCCTCCGTGGCGACGACCAGCACCGCGTCCGAGCTGCCGAGCCCGTTGAGCTCGGCGAACTCCTGCAGCCACTCGTCGGGATCCGAGGGGTCGGTGAAGGTGTCGACGAACACGGCGGTGAGGGTGATCCCCTCCTGGGTGGCGAGCTCGCGCACGTCCGCGGCCAGCGCGGAGGGATCCTCCAGCACCCCGGACTCGTCGACGATCCGCTCGCCCGGGGGCACGTCGACGGGCGGCTGGGCGAGAGCCGCTCCCGCGGGTACGAACAGGGCGAGCGTCAGGCCGCAGCCGGCGGCGGTCCGGCGGGCAATGGGGCGCCAGTGCATGATCTCCCTCACGTGGTCGGTGCTCCCGATTCTAGGGCGAGGGCGTCACGGCGTGGCGATCGGCGCCGGACCTACGCGCAGGGCGAAACCACAAGGCGGCTGATGACCTGCGGGCGGGCCCCGGCGGTCCCCGGCCGCCGTCCGGGCGGCGCCCGGGGAACGGCCAGGGCTCTCAGCGTCGTCTCAGTGCGGACGTGGATACTTGGGGACAGAGCCGCCCGTGCCACCCCGTCCGCACCGGGGACCGCCGGGCCCGTCCGTTTCCAGGAGGAGACCCCCATGTCCGAGCCCCGCGACCCACGGTACGGTGCCGATCCACAGCTCACGCAGCCCCTCCCGCCCGTCTACGGCCGTCCGGCCCACGACCCGTGGGCGTCCGGCGCCGAGCAGGACGCGCGCGCCGGCCACGGGGCACCGCAGGCCGGCGGCCATGACGCGGGCCCCTACGCCGGGGCGTGGCAGGGCGCCGGGGACCCCGCCGCCCGGCACCCGTGGGGGAACGGCACCGGGAGCGGCACCGGGGGCCGCCGGGAGCGGCGGCGCTTCTCGGGGGGATCGCTCGTGACGGGCATGGTCCTGGCCGCACTGGTGGGGGCGGGGGCGGCCGTCGGGACGGACGCCCTGCTGGACGGCGGCGGCGCGGCACCGGCGGCGGGCGGGTCGACGTCCAGCTCGGTCATCGTCAACGACCAGGACGAGGTGAACGCGGTCACCGCGGCGGCCGTGAAGGCGTCCCCGTCCGTGGTGACGATCTCCGCGTCCGGCGGCGGTCAGAACGGCTCCGGCTCGGGGGTGATCATCGACGACGAGGGCCACATCCTCACCAACACGCACGTGGTGACCCTCGACGGGACCACGAGCAGCCCCTCCCTCGAGGTGCAGCTCGACGACGGCAGGGTGCTGCCGGCCGAGGTGGTCGGCACCGACCCGCTGTCCGACCTCGCGGTGCTCAAGGTCGACGCCCAGGGGCTGACCCCGGCGACCCTGGGCTCCCTGGACGACGTGAACGTGGGCGACACGGCCATCGCGATCGGCGCGCCGCTGGGCCTCGCGGGCACGGTGACCGACGGGATCGTCTCCACCCTCAACCGGACCATCACGGTGGCCTCCTCCGCCGCGCCGTCCACGCCGTCGGAGGGCGACGGCGAGGGCGAGGAGCAGGGCGGCGGCAACGACTTCTTCTTCAACTTCCCCGACGAGGACGGCGGCTCCGGCGGCCGCTCGCAGGGATCCTCGCCGTCGGTGTTCCTCAACGTGATCCAGACCGACGCGGCCATCAACCCCGGCAACTCCGGCGGGCCGCTGATCGACACGGACGGCGAGGTGATCGGGATCAACGTGGCCATCGCCTCGGCCGGTTCTGGCACGGAGGCCGGCAACATCGGCGTGGGCTTCTCGATCCCCGTCGACACCGCCCAGCGGGTGGCCGTGGAGATCATCAACAACGGCCGGGCCACGCACGGCTACCTCGGTACGAGCGTGAGCGCCGCCCCGGGCGCGGACGGCCGGAGCCGGGCCTTCTCCGACGGCGCCGCGGTGGAGCAGGTCGTGCCCGGCTCGCCGGCCGACGAGGCCGGACTGGAGGTGGGCGACGTGATCACGGAGTTCGACGGCCACCGCATCCAGGACGCGAGCTCCCTGACGGCGGCCGTGCGTGAGCTGCCCGCCGGTGGGACCGGGACGATGACGTTCGTGCGGGACGGCGAGGAGCGCACCGCGGACGTGACGGTCGGGGACGCCGAGGAGCAGCAGTGAGCGGCGGGCCCCAGCGGGCGGCCGGTCGCCGGGGCTAGCTCCCGGCGCCCGCGAAGCCCAACTGGCGCCAGGCCTCGTAGACGGCGATGGACGCCGAGTTCGCGAGGTTCAGCGACCTCCGGGCCGGCAGCATGGGGATGCGGACCCGCGCGGTGACGTGCGGGTCAGCCTTCACCGCGGCGGGCAGGCCCACCGACTCGGGTCCGAACAGCAGCACGTCCCCGGGGCGGTAGGCCACGTCCGTGTGCGAGACCTCGCCGTCGGTGGTGAACGCCCAGACCCGTTCCGGGGCCAGGGCGGCCCAGGCCGCGTCCAGGTCCGGGTGGACGGTCAGCACCGCGAGGTCGTGGTAGTCGAGGCCGGCCCGGCGCAGGTGCGCGGAGCCGAAGTCGAAGCCCAGCGGCTCCACGAGGTGCAGCTCGGCCCCGGTGACCGCGGCGAGGCGGATCGCGTTGCCGGTGTTGCCCGGGATCTCGGGGGTGTGGAAGAGGATGCGGAGCATGGCCGCCAGTCTACGGACGCCGGACGCACGCCCGGGCCGGGGCCCTAGACTGGAGTCCGTGCCGCACGAGCCCGTCTACCTCGACCACGCCGCCACCGCGCCCCTCCGGCCCTCCGCGCTCGCCGCGGTCGCCGAGCAGCTGGCCCGCGGCGGCAACCCGTCCTCGCTGCACCGCCCCGGCCGCGCGGCGCGCGCCGTCGTCGAGCAGGCCCGCGAGGACGTCGCCGCGGCCCTGGGCGCGGAGCCCGTCGAGGTGGTCTTCACCTCCGGGGGCACCGAGGCCGACAACCTGGCCGTCCAGGGCCTGTACCGGCACCGGCGGGAGCAGGACCCCCGCCGCCGCCGCGTCCTCGTCTCCGCGGTGGAGCACGCCGCGGTGTCCGACACCGTCGAGTGGCTGGCCGCCCACGAGGGCGCCGAGGCCGTCTGGCTGCCCGTCGACGCGGCCGGCCGCGTGGACCCGGCCGCCGTGCGGGAGGAACTGGCCCGCGACCCGGGCGCCACCGCGCTGCTGGCCGTCATGTGGGCCAACAACGAGGTGGGCACCGTCCAGCCCGTCGCGGAGATCGCCGCCCTCGCGGAGGAGTTCGGGGTCCCCTTCCACTGCGACGCCGTGCAGGCCTTCGGCGCGCTGCCCGTCGACGCGCACCTGCCGGGGCTCACCACGCTGGCCGTCTCGGCCCACAAGGTGGGCGGACCGGTGGGTGCCGGGGCCCTCGTGGCCGGGCGCACGGTGGGGCTGGCGCCCGTCCAGCACGGGGGCGGGCAGGAGCGCACGGTGCGCTCCGGCACCCTCGACGCCGCCGCGCTCGCCGGCTTCGGGGTTGCGGCCCGTGAGGCCGCCGCGGAGCGGGAGACCGAGCAGGAGCGGCTCGCGGGCCTGCGCGACCGGCTGGTTGAGGGCGTGCGCCGGATCGTGCCGGACGCCGTGCTGCGCGGACCGGAGGACCGGGAGCACACGGGCGCCCGGCTGCCCGGCAACGCCCACTTCACCTTCCCCGGGTGCGAGGGCGACTCCCTCCTGTTCCTGCTGGACGGCGCCGGGATCGCCTCCTCCACCGGCTCGGCCTGCCACGCCGGGGTGCCCCGCGCGTCCTCCGTGCTGCTGGCCATGGGCCTGGACGAGGCCACCGCGCGCGGTGCGCAGCGCTTCAGCCTGGGCCGCACGAGCACGGGCGCCGACGTCGACGCCCTGCTCGCCGCGCTGCCCGAGGTCCACCGGCGGGCGCTGCGCGCCGGGCTCTCCGGCGCGGCGCCCGTCTGAGCCAGCAACGGTCGACCCCGCGCCGGTCCGATCCCGCGCCGGTCCGATCCCGCACCGGCGGGGCCCGCGGGACCCGCCCCGCCGCGGCCCGGGAATACCGGCCGGCCGCGCCCCGTTGACGCCACGGACCACGACCCCGACCCCTGGAGACGATCTCACCGTGCGAGTACTGGCAGCCATGAGCGGCGGCGTCGACTCGGCCGTGGCGGCGGCCCGCGCCGTCGACGCCGGCCACGACGTGACGGGCGTGCACCTGGCCCTCTCGCGCACGCCCGGCACCCTGCGCACCGGTTCCCGGGGCTGCTGCACGATCGAGGACTCCCGGGACGCCTGGCGCGCCGCCGACGTCCTGGGCATCCCGTACTACGTGTGGGACTTCTCCGAGCGCTTCCAGGCCGACGTCGTCGACGACTTCGTCGCGGAGTACGCGGCCGGACGCACGCCCAACCCGTGCCTGCGGTGCAACGAGAAGATCAAGTTCGCCGCCCTGCTCGAGAAGGCCCTCGCCCTGGGCTTCGACGCCGTGTGCACCGGGCACTACGCCAAGGTGGTCGAGGACCCCGCCGGCGGCCGGGAGCTGCACCGCGCGGCGGACTGGGCGAAGGACCAGTCCTACGTCCTCGGCGTCCTCACGGCCGAGCAGCTCGAGCACGTGCTGCTCCCGCTGGCCGACACCCCGTCCAAGGCCGAGGTGCGGGCCGAGGCCGCCCGCCGCGGGCTGTCCGTGGCGAGCAAGCCCGACTCCCACGACATCTGCTTCATCCCCGACGGCGACACCCGCGGCTGGCTCGCGGAGCGCATCGAGATGACCGAGGGCGAGATCAAGGACGTCGAGGGCAACGTGGTCGGCACCCACTCCGGCGCCAACGCGTTCACGGTGGGCCAGCGCAAGGGCCTGCGCATCGGCACCCCGGCCCCCGACGGCAAGCCGCGCTTCGTCCTGGAGATCCGGCCGCGGACCAACGAGGTCGTGGTGGGCCCGCAGGCGATGCTGGCGGTCGACGAGCTGCGCGGGATCCGCCCCTCCTGGGCCGGGGCGCCCGTGCCCGAGGCGGCGCCGCTCCTGCGGCCCGGGGCCGCGGCCGGGGCGGCGTCGGCCCCGTTCCCCGTCCTCGCCCAGGTCCGGGCGCACGGGGACCCCGTCCCCGCCCGGGCCCATCTCGAGCTCGTCGAGGGGGACGGCGGCCCGCTGCCCGAGCTCGTGGTCCGGCTCGATGAGCCGATGCGCGGCGTGGCCCCCGGACAGTCGGTCGTGCTCTACCAGGGCACCCGGGTCCTCGGCCAGGCCACGGTCGACCGCGCCCACTCGCTGGCCCGCCCCGACGTCCCGGGTGGTGCGGGCCGGCCCGATCCCGCCCGATAGACTGGCGGCCATGACCGCACCGCATCCCCACGCCTCCGCCGACGTCCGGGCCCACCAGGACTTCGACGCCACCGCGTCCTCGCTCCAGGAGCAGGCCGACCCCCGCGTGCTCGCCGAGCTGCAGTCCATCCGCGGCACCATCGACAACATCGACGCGGCCCTGGTGCACCTGCTCGCCGAGCGGTTCAAGGCGACCCAGCGCGTCGGCGTCCTCAAGGCGACCCACGGCCTGCCCGCCGGCGACCCGGACCGCGAGGCCGCCCAGATCGGCCGCCTCCGGGCGCTCGCGGCCTCCGCACAGCTCGACCCCGAGTTCGCGGAGAAGTTCCTGAACTTCATCATCAGCGAGGTCATCCGCCACCACGTGGCCCTCTCCGAGGACCACCGGCGGCAGGACGACGACCGCCCGTGACCCGCAGCGCCCCGCCCGGCCCCCGGCGCACCGACCCCGACGTCCCCGGCGTCGTGGGCACGGCCCTCGGCGCGATGCCGGGCACGGACGTCGTCGAGTCCGTCACGCTGCTGCGCGGCGAGCTCGGGGCCCCGCACATCTCGTTCCTGCCCGTCCTGCCCGCCCGCGGTGCGGCCGCCGACCCCGTGGCCCGCACCGCCGCGGTGCTCGACGACCTGTACGCGGACCGGCAGCCCCACGGGCTGCGCGTCTCCGGGGTGCCCGGCAAGGACTCCCGGTCCGCCCGGGCGCTGCTGGCCGGCGACGTCAACGTGCTCGCCGACGTGATCGGCGCCGAGAGCGGCCCCGACGACGCCCCGGTCAAGACCCAGCTCGTCGGCCCGCTCAGCCTGGCCGCCCGGCTCCACCTGCACGCGGGGGAGCGGGCGCTCAAGGACCACGGCGCCCGCCGCGACATCGCGGACTCCCTGGCCTCCGGCGTCCTCGAGCACGTCCGCGCGGTGCGCGCCGCGGCCCCCGGTCGGGACGTCCTCGTCCAGCTGGACGAGCCCGAGCTCGCCCGGGTGCTCGCGGGCGGCCTGCCCACGATGAGCGGCTACCGGACGCTGCGCGCGGTCCCCGCCGCGGAGGCACGGCGCTCGCTCACCGCCGTCGTCGAGGCCTGCCGGTCGGCCGGCGCCGCCGGCGTCACCCTGCGGCTGCCGCCCGGGGTCGACCCCCGGCTCGCCCGGGAGACCGGCGCGGACGCCGTGCAGGTCCCGGCCCCCGCCGGCACCGTCCACGACTGGGAGCCGCTCGCCGCGCTCGTCGAGGACGGCATGCAGCTGTGGCTGGGCCTCGTCCCCGCGGCCGGCGGCACGGCCCGCGCCCTCGCCGCGGACGTGTGGTCCGTGTGGCGGGACCTCGGGCTGCCCGCCGCCGCCCTCGACCGGGTCCGGATCACACCGCGCGAGGAGCTCGACGCCCTGGGCCCCGCCGAGCTGCGCGAGGTCCTCGCGCGGGTCACCGGAACCGCCTCCGCGCTGGCCCGGACCGCCGCCGACGCGTGAGCCCGTCCCACCCGGTGGACCGACACACTCCGCGCCGAGGTGCGGGGCGGGCCGCAATCGGCCACAATGCAGGTGGACCCCGGTCCACCACGACGCCCAGGACACCCTGGCCACGACGCCCCGGACGCCCCGGGCCACGGCGGCCCCCGCCCCGGCGGGCCCGCCCCACACCACCGGAGAGGCGATGAACGCGCGAATACTGGTCGTCGACGACGACGCCGCCCTGTCGGAGATGATCGGGATCGTCCTGACCGCGGAGGGCTTCGAGCCCGTCTTCTGCTACGACGGTGCCACCGCCGTGGACACCTTCCGGGCCGTGCGCCCGGACCTGCTGCTGCTCGACCTCATGCTCCCGGGCAAGGACGGCATCCAGGTCTGCCGCGAGATCCGCACGATCTCCGACGTCCCGGTCGTCATGCTCACCGCCAAGTCGGACACCGTCGACGTGGTCCGCGGTCTGGAGGCCGGGGCCGACGACTACGTGCCCAAGCCCTTCAAGCCCGCTGAGCTCGTGGCCCGGGTCAAGGCCCGGCTGCGCCCCGTGGAGCGCGCCAACTCGCAGGAGCTGCGGATCGGCGACCTCACCATCGACGTGAGCGGGCACAGCGTGCACCGCGGGGACCACGAGATCGGTCTCACCCCGCTCGAGTTCGACCTGCTCACCGCCCTGGCGCGCGCACCGCACCAGGTGTTCTCGCGCGAGATGCTGCTCCGCGACGTCTGGGGCTACCAGCACGCCGCCGACACGCGGCTCGTCAACGTCCACGTGCAGCGGCTGCGCTCCAAGATCGAGCGGGATCCGGAGAGCCCCGAGATCGTGGTCACCGTGCGCGGAGTCGGCTACAAGGCGGGCACGTCCGCCCGATGACCCCGCCGGACGCCGCCGCCTCCTCCCGGCGCCGCGGGCCGGCCGGCGCCGCGACCCGGCGGCTGCGGCTGGGGCGGCTCCTGCTGGCCCGCCGGTGGCGGCAGTCCCTGCAGTTCCGGGCCATCGCCGTGTCCCTCTCCCTGACCGCGCTGGCCTTCTTCGTCACGGGCAGCTTCCTCTCCCACCAGATCGCGGACCGGCTGTTCTCGGAACGGCTGGACCAGGTCCTCGCCTCGGCCACCGCGGACTTCGAGCAGGTGCAGGCCAGCTTCGACGCCTCGGACGCCTCCGACCGCGACGAGCTGCAGGCGCTCGTGGCCTCGACCCTCGGCTCGCTCTCGGTCGACGGCGCGGAGACGGAGCGCTGGATCCTGCTCCCGATGGACTTCACGAGCGGGCAGACCCTCATCCCGGCGCAGAGCCAGAGCCCCTGGATGACCTCGAGCACCGTGCCGCCGGAGCTGCAGGAGCGGCTCGCGGAGCAGGACGGCGTGTTCTGGCAGCCCGCCTCGGTCCGGGTCACGGAGAACGGGGAGGAGGCCCCCGTCATCGTCGTCGGCACGGTGGTGGACCTCTACCAGAACAGCCGCTACGGGCTCTACCTCGTCTACGACTTCTCCGAGCCGCAGCGCACCCTCGACGCGATGCACGCGGTGCTGCTGCTGTCGGTGGTCGTCCTGCTGCTGCTCGTGGGCGCGATCGTCTGGTACGTCACCCGCGAAGTGGTCCGCCCCGTGTCCAGCACCGCCCGCGTGGCCGAGCAGCTCGCGGACGGCGACCTGGGCGTGCGGATGCCCGTCAGCGGCTCGCACGAGGTCGCCCGTCTCGCCCGGTCCTTCAACCGCATGGCGGACAGCCTGCAGGACCAGATCACCCAGCTCGAGCAGCTCTCCTCGATGCAGCAGACCTTCGTCTCGGACGTCTCCCACGAGCTGCGCACCCCGCTGACCACGGTGCGGATGGCGGCCGAGGTGCTCTTCAACGCCCGCGAGGACTTCGACCCCGTCAACCGGCGCTCCGCCGAGCTGCTCTACCACCAGGTGGACCGCTTCGACGCCCTGCTGGCCGACCTGCTGGAGATCTCCCGCTTCGACGCGGGGGCGGCGCGGCTCGAGGTGGCCAGCGTCGAGCTGTTCTCGGTCGTGCACGACGTCGTGGAGGCCGCCGCCCCGCTCGCCGTCTCGTCCGGCTCCACGGTGCGGGTGCGCTCGGAGCTGTCCCGCTGCACCGTCCAGGGGGACCAGCGGCGGATCGAGCGGATCCTGCGCAACCTCGTGGTCAACGCCCTCGAGCACGGGGAGGGCCGGCCCATCGACATCGTGGTGGGGGCCTCCGAGGTGGCCGCGGCGGTGGCGGTGCGCGACCACGGCATCGGGATGACCGAGGAGGAGGCCGCCAAGGCGTTCAACCGCTTCTGGCGCGCTGACCCGGCCCGGGCCCGCACGACCGGCGGGACGGGGCTGGGCCTCGCGATCGCCACCGAGGACACGCGGCTGCACGGCGGGCGGCTCGACGTCTGGGGCGCCCCGGGGGAGGGCGCGTGCTTCCGGCTCACCCTGCCCCGGACCCGCGGACGGCGGCTCGTGCCCGACGACGAGAGCCCGCTCGGTCTGCCGCCCGACGCCGACGCGTACCCGGAGACCGCGGTGGTGACCAGGACGGGGACCCTGGCCCTGGCCTCCGCGGCCGCGGCCGCGGCGGAGCCGGCGCCCCCCGCCGCGGCCCAGCCGACCGACGTCGAGGAGGACCGGTCATGAGCAGGACCCGGCGGCCGACCCGCACGGCAGCACTGGCCCTGGCCGCGGCCGTGGCGCTCGGCGGCTGCGGAGCCATTCCCCGGACGGGACCCGTGCACCGGCACGCGGAGCCCACCCGGTCCGCGGTCCAGCCGAGCTACGACGTCGAGCCGGCCGGCCCCCGCGAGGGCGCGACGCCGGAGCAGATCGTGCGGGGCTTCCTCGCGGCCGGGACGGGCGTGGCCGACGACTACTCCGTGGCCCGCGAGTACCTCACCCCCGAGCTCGCGGGCACCTGGCACCCCGACGCGCGCACCCTCGTGCACCGGGGCGACGCCGTGCCCGTGCCCCGGCTCGAGGACAACGAGTACCGGGTGAACCTCGAGGTGGACAGCGTGGTGGACGGCAGCGGCGTGATCGAGCGCAAGCCGGCGGGCGCCACCGAGGTGCTCGACTTCGACGTGGTCCAGGTGGACGGCCAGTGGCGGATCTCCGACGCCCCCGACGCCACGGCGCTCACCCCGGCCGACTTCGAGGACATCTTCGAGCCCCACCACCTCTACTTCGCGGACGAGGACCTGTCCAACGTGGTGGTCGACCCCCGCTGGTTCCCGGACCGGGTGCCCGTCTCGACGTCGATCGTGCGGGCCCTGCTCGGCGGCCCCGCGCCCTACCTCCGGGGGGCCGTGACCTCGGCGTTCCCGCCGGGCACCACGCTCGCCCGCTCGGCGGTGCCCGTGCGGGACGGCACCGCCACGGTGGAGCTCAGCGTGCCCGAGTTCGACCCGGCGAACATCGAGATCAACCGCCGGATGCACGACCAGCTCGCGCTGAGCCTCCGGTCGCTGACCGCGGTGAACGACGTGGAGCTGCTCGTCGAGGGGGCGCCCGTGGAGCTGGGCGCGGGGTGGACGGACGCCGCGCCCGTCCAGGACGTCACCGTCCCGTCCCGCCAGGTCGGGCTGCGCGAGGGCGACCTCGTGTTCTACCAGGGCGGCCAGACCGAGAACGTGGACGGGATCCCGCCGCTGGACGGCCACCACCCGTCCAGCCCCGCGATGGACGCCGCCGCCGAGCACTTCGCGTTCGTGGACACGGGCACCGGCTCGCTCGTGACCGTGGCGCGGGAGGAGGAGCCCGTGGAGCAGTTCAGCGGGACCGGCCTGACCCGACCGAGCTTCGACGAGCACGGGTGGGTGTGGACCGGGGACTCCGCCGGGACCGTCCGGGCCGTGCGCGCCGTCCCGGGCGCCGGGAGCCCGGTCCGCGTCGAGGCATCGTGGCTCGCCGCGCGGACCGTGACGTCCCTGCGGGTCTCGCGCGGGGGCACCCGGGCGCTCGTCGTCACCGAGGACGAAGGGGTCTCCCAGATCTGGCTGACCGGTGTGGTGCGCGAGCCAGACGGCACGCCCCGCCGGCTCAACGAGCCGTTCCGGGTGGCCGCGGACGTCGACGCGGACGCGGCCCTGTGGCTCAGCGACCGCGAGTTCGTCGCGGCCCCGCTCGGCGGCACCGGCTCCGTCCGGCCCCGCGTCTACGACGTGTCCGGGCGCTTCCGCGAGCTGCCCGGCATCGAGGGCCTCACCGGGCTCAGCGGGGGCAACGGCACGTCCTCCGTCTACGCCGTGGCCGGCGGCACGCTGCACATGCTCACCGGCAACGCCTGGGCGCCGCAGAGCGAGGACGTCCTGGACACGGCGTTCGCCGGCTGACCACCCGCCGGGCCCGACCGCGGTCCACAGCCCCGGCCGTCCGGATCCTCGGCCGCACCCCGGCCGGGCCGTCCGGCACGGGCCAGCATGGCCGCATGCCCGCGACCCCGCCCACCGCCCGCGCCCTCGACCGGGCGGCCGCACGCGCCCTCGACCGGCTGGCCGAGGCCGCCGAGGTGCTCCTGCCCGTGGAGTGCGCCGTGTGCCGCGCCCCGGGCACCGCGCTGTGCCGTGCCTGCCGCCTGGTGCTGCGCCGGTCCTGCGCCCGCCCCTTCGAGGCGTCCTCGGCCGCACCGCTGCTCGACCCGCCGCTGTCCGTCGTCGCCGCCGGCCGCTACGCCCACGGACTCGCCGCCTGTCTGCTCGCGCTCAAGAGCACCGGGCGCACCGACCTGGTCCCCGTGCTCGCCGCCTGCCTGGCCACGGCCCTGCACGCGGCCGCCCCAGGCTGGCCGGCGGGGCCCGTGCTGCTCGTCCCGGTGCCCACCAGCCCCGCGGCCCTGCGGCGGCGCTGGTTCGACCCCGTGCGGCTGCTGCTCGAGGACTGCGCGCGCCGCGGCGCGCTCCCTGCCGGCACGCTCGTCAGCCGCGGGCTGCGGCACCGGGCGGCCGGGGCCTCGCTGACCGGGCCGGCGCAGAAGCGGCTGGGCACCGCGGGCCGGCGGGCCCGCCCCGCGGGGTCCATGCGGGCCGCCGCGGCCCCCGGCGCCCGGTGCGTCGTCGTCGACGACGTGCTCACCACGGGGGCGACCCTCGGCGAGGCGGCCCGCGCACTGCGGGCCGGCGGGGCCGAGGTGCTCGGGGCGGTGGTGCTCGCCGCCGTGCGGCCGCCGGCAGTTCCGCTCACCGCTGATTCGGGTCCGGCCCGGCCGGGTGAATATCCCGTGTGATTCAACTAACGTTGAGTCACGGGACGCAACAATCCTCCCGGGTGGGCGGCCCCATCCGCCCACGTCACCCCCGAGATTTGGAGGGCATCATGGAACTGAACGTCATGGGGCGCAACGTCGCCGTACCGGAGCGGTTCAAGGAGTACGCCGCCGAGAAGGTCGTCAAGTTCGAGGAGCTGGGCGAGAAGGTCCAGCGCATTGATGTCAAGGTCACCAAGGACCACGCGCTGCCCGGCCACCAGGGGATGGGCGTGGAGATCACGGTCTCCGGACGCGGCCCCGTCCTGCGGGCCGAGGCGCGCGGCGACGACAAGTTCGCCGCCTTCGACGAGGCCTACAGCAAGCTCCTCGAGCGCCTTCGCCGGGCCCGCGACCGCCGCAAGGTGCACCGCGGCGCCCACCGTCCCACGGCCGTTCACGAGGCCACCGGCGCCCTGCCCGTGGTCCCCAGTTCCGGGCCCATCTACACCACCGCCGCGGAGCTCGCGACCGCCGAGCAGGAGGCGTTCGACCAGAGCGTGAGCCTCACCGACGCGGTCACCCCCGTCGAGATCCGGCGCAAGCGGTTCCCGGCCTCCGAGCTGAGCGTCGACGAGGCCGTCGACCACATGGAGCTCGTCGGCCACGACTTCTACCTCTTCGTCGACAAGGAGACCGGCGAGCCCTCCGCGGTCTACCGCCGCAAGGGCTGGAGCTACGGCGTCATCAGCCTGAGCGAGAACGGCGAGGAGTCCGAGGAGAGCGTCCGGGCCTACCAGCCCGAGCCCGCCGGCTGACCCCACCCCGTGACGGCGGGCCCGTCCGGCTGGGTGCCGGCCGGGTCCCGCCCCGGAAGAGCCCGGTGGTCGCGGCCACCGGGCTCGTCCGCGCCCGGAGACCGGCACCGGCTCCCGTAGACTGGAGCGGGTGCCGGACACCCCCCCCATCAGTCCCAGCACGGCAGTCGAACACGAGGAGCGTGTGCACGTGGCGTCATTCCTGGAGAAAGTCCTCAGGACCGGAGACAAGAAGGTCCTGACGAGGCTGCGGTCCTACACGACCGCCATCAACAGCCTCGAGGACGGCTTCCGGGGGCTCAGCGACGCGGAGCTGCGCGCCGAGACGGACGCGTTCCGCGCCCGGGTCGCCGACGGCGAGTCCCTGGACCGGCTGCTGCCCGAGGCCTTCGCCGTGGTCCGGGAGGCCGCGTCCCGCACCCTGGGCCAGCGCCACTACGACGTCCAGCTCATGGGCGGCGCCGCCCTGCACCTCGGGAACATCGCCGAGATGAAGACCGGCGAGGGCAAGACCCTCGTGGCGACGGCCCCCGCCTACCTCAACGCCCTCTCCGGCAAGGGTGTCCACGTCGTCACCGTGAACGACTACCTGGCCGAGTACCAGGCCAACCTCATGGGGCGCGTCTACCGGTTCCTGGGCATGGAGACCGGCGTGGTGCTGGCCAACCAGGACCCGGCGACCCGCCGCCAGCAATACGTCGCCGACATCACGTACGGCACGAACAACGAGTTCGGCTTCGACTACCTCCGCGACAACATGGCGTGGAGCCCCGAGGAGCTCGTGCAGCGCGGCCACAGCTTCGCGATCGTCGACGAGGTGGACTCCATCCTCATCGACGAGGCCCGGACCCCGCTGATCATCTCCGGCCCCGCCTCCGGCGAGGCCAACCGGTGGTACACCGAGTTCGGCCGCCTCGTGCAGCGGCTCGACGCGGGCACCGACTACGAGGTGGACGAGAAGAAGCGCACCGTCGGCGTGCTCGAGTCCGGGAT
The DNA here is from genome assembly GCF_002287015.1 of Kocuria sp. WN036. Taxonomy (NCBI): domain Bacteria; kingdom Bacillati; phylum Actinomycetota; class Actinomycetes; order Micrococcales; family Micrococcaceae; genus Kocuria; species Kocuria sp. WN036. The sequence continues at coordinate 69,375 of NZ_NSKF01000008.1, read as the reverse complement.
CGAGAAGGTCGAGGACTGGCTCGGCATCGACAACCTCTACGAGGCCCAGAACACCCCGCTCATCGGCTTCCTCAACAACGCCATCAAGGCCAAGGAGCTCTTCCGCGCCAACAAGGACTACGTGGTGCTCAAGGGCGAGGTCATGATCGTCGACGAGCACACCGGGCGCATCCTCGCCGGCCGCCGCTACAACGAGGGCATGCACCAGGCCATCGAGGCGAAGGAGGGGGTCGAGATCAAGGCGGAGAACCAGACCCTCGCCACGGTCACCCTGCAGAACTACTTCCGCCTCTACGAGAAGCTCGCGGGCATGACCGGCACCGCCGAGACCGAGGCCGCGGAGTTCATGAACACCTACGGGCTGGGCGTCGTGTCCATCGAGACGCACCGCCCCCTCGTCCGCATCGACCGCCCCGACCTCGTCTACAAGAACGAGGTCGCGAAGTTCGCCGCGGTGGTCAAGGACATCGAGGAGCGGCACGCGAAGGGCCAGCCGGTCCTCGTGGGCACCGTGTCGGTCGAGAAGAGCGAGTACCTCTCCAAGCTGCTCGCCCAGCGCGGCGTCCGCCACGAGGTCCTCAACGCGAAGAACCACGCCCGGGAGGCCGCGATCGTCGCGCAGGCCGGCCGCAAGGGCGCGGTGACCGTGGCCACCAACATGGCCGGCCGCGGCACCGACATCATGCTCGGCGGCAACGCCGAGTTCAACGCCGTGGACCGGATGCGGGAGAAGGGCCTGGACCCGCAGCGGGACGCGGAGGAGTACGAGCGCGTGTGGCCGGACGTGGTGGCCGGCTGCGAGGAGGAGACCCGCGCCGAGCACCAGGAGGTGGTCGACGTCGGCGGTCTCTACGTCCTGGGCACGGAGCGCCACGAGTCGCGGCGCATCGACAACCAGCTGCGCGGGCGCTCCGGGCGGCAGGGGGACCCGGGCGAGTCCCGCTTCTACCTCTCCCTCGCGGACGACCTCATGCGGCTGTTCAACGCCGGTGCCGCCCAGCGGCTCATGGCGGGGGCGCCGGACGACACCGCGCTCGAGCACAAGATCGTCTCCCGCGCCATCGCCTCCGCGCAGAGCCAGGTCGAGGGGCGCAACGCCGAGCAGCGCAAGAACGTCCTCAAGTACGACGACGTCCTCAACCGCCAGCGCGAGGCGGTCTACCGCGACCGCCGCCGGGTCCTCGAGGGCGACGACCTCCAGGAGCAGATCGTCCAGTTCGTCGACGAGGTGGTCACCTCCACGGTCCAGGACCGCACGGCGGTCGGCCACCCCGAGGACTGGGACCTCGACGGCCTGTGGGAGTCCCTGCGCACCATCTACCCCGTGACCCTGTCGGTCGACGAGGTCGTGGAGGAGGCCGGGGGCCGCACGCGGCTCACGGCGGAGTTCCTGCGCGAGCAGATCCTCTCGGACGCCCGCCTCGTCTACGACCAGCGGGAGGAGGAGGTGGGCGCGGAGGCCATGCGCAACCTGGAGCGGCGCGTGCTGCTGTCGGTCATCGGGCGCAAGTGGCCCGAGCACCTCTACGAGATGGACTACCTCAAGGAGGGCATCGGCCTGCGGGCGATGGCCCAGCGCGACCCGCTCGTGGAGTACCAGCGCGAGGGCTACGCGATGTTCCAGGAGATGATGGGCGCGATCCGCGAGGAGACGGTCTCGACCCTGTACCGGATGGAGATCCGCCGCCAGCGCGTGGGCGCCGACGGCGGGCCCGTCGACCTGCAGATCCCGCGCCAGCCCAGCTTCCTGCAATACACCGCGCCCGCCGAGACCGGCGGCACGCAGACCCGCACGGAGCCCACCGCGGCGGGCCGCGGCGAGGACGACGCGGACGCCGCCGCGGCGTCCGCCAACCGGGCCGGGCGCCGGGCTCGCGCCCGGGCCGCCAGCGCCGAGTCCGCGGAGGGCTGAGCCCCCCGGCGGACCGGGTCCGCCGGGGGGCTGAGCCCCTCGGGGACTCAGTCCGCCGGGGCGGGGAGGCGGGGTCAGCCGACCTCGAGCTGCGTCACGCTCCAGCCCCGCCCCAGCCGCTCCACCCGCATGGCCACGGCCCGGCTGCGCCTCGGCTCGACCACCACCAGGGCCACCTCGTAGACCCCGCGGCCCACCCGGCAGACCCGGCACCTGCGCACGTGGGGGTTCCGGTGCAGCTCCTGCAGCGCGGCCTTGCCCTCGAACTGCTCCTGGAGCAGCCGGAGCATGTCGGCGCGCTGCTGGAAGCGCTCCACGATCTCCGGGGTGGTCCAGCGGCCCAGCTGTGCCGCCGGCCGGCTCCCGCCCAGCACCTCCACGGCCGCCTGGCCGATGGAACGGGCCAGGGCCGTCACCCGGCCCAGCTCGTCCTCGGCGTCGTGGCCCAGCACACGCGTGGCGCCCCACGTGTAGCCGCCGGGGGCCGTGGGCGGCGCCGGGCGCCCCCGGCGGGCGGGGGGCCCGGCCGCCGGGCGTCCGCGCTCGGGCGCGAGCGGACGGGCAACGGGGTCGGAACCGGCGGTGGGTGCGTTCATGACGGGCCTCCTGGGAACGGTGCTGCGGTGGGTCGATGGTGGGGTGCCGCGGAGCCGGGGCGGGTCAGGGCCCCCCGGCGCCGGGCACGACGAGCCGCTGACCCGGCAGGAGCCGGTGCGGTCCGTCCGGGAGCACCGGCCGGTTCAGCTCGTACCAGCGGGGCCATGCACGGGCGACCTGCTGGTCGGAGGCCTCCGGGCCCAGGTGGGCGGCGGCCAGGGACCACAGGGTGTCCCCGCGCACGACCGTGACGGCGCCGTCCACTGTGCGCTCCGCCACCGAGGGGCCGGTCCGCCGGAAGCAGGGATCCGGATCCGTCGACGGCGCGGGGGCGGACTCCCCGCCCGGGACGGGCTCGCGGTCGGGGCCGGGCCGGGGTCCGGGGGCGGGCGCCGGGCCCGGTGCCTCCGGGGCGGGGGTCGTCTCCTCCGGGGCGGACGTCGGCCCCTCCGCGGCGGGGGTCGTCTCCTCCGGGGCGGACGTCGTCCCCTCCGGGGCGGGGGTCGTCTCCTCCGGGGCGGACGTCGTCCCCTCCGCGGCGGGGGCCGAGTCCTGCGCGGACGCCCCGGCGCCCCAGAACGGGGAGGGGGCATCGACGGCGACCGCCGCCGGGGCCGCGAGCAGCTGCAGGCCCAGTGCCGTGGCCGCCGCGCGGCGCAGCAGGGCGGGGGAGCACCGCCCGCAGATCCCGGCCAGGCGCTCCCAGCGGTGGTGACCTGCCAGCACCGCGAGCACCGCCAGGGCGGTGGCCAGGATCCAGGCCGCCACCACGGCGCAGCCGAGCACGGCCGCCGCGAGCCCGATCAGCGTCCCGGTGTCCGGGCCCCCGCCGGTGCGGACGCCGCCCGCACCGTCCAGGGCTGCGCCGCAGGCCGCGGTGGCCGCACCCAGGGCGGGCACCAGGAGCACAGACCACAGCGGAGCGGACGCGGTGCTCGCAGATCCTGGGGTGCCGATCATCTGATCTCCCTGAAAGTGAGCTTTCATGTCGTTTGACAGCATTTGTTGCTGTTTGACGTCGTTAAGCATTGCTAGCACCCCCTGGGTGCCGGTGTAAAGGTCTCAGCGGCCCGCGGTGGACATGACGTTCCTTGACGAGGGCAGGGCGGACGCCTACGTTGAGGCCCTGCGCGACCGGACGGCCCGGGAGCCGGAAGGGGAGGCCCTGCAGTGCGCTGGGAGCAGCTGTTCGCGGACCTGGAGGCGCAGCTGGCCTCCGCGCACCAGCAGGGCGTGGAGGAGGAGGCGGCGGAGCAGGCCCGCGCGGAGTACTCCCGGGTGCGCCTGACCGACCGGCTGCGCCTTCGGCAGGGCGAACCCGTTCGGGCCCTGCTCACCGGTGCCGTCCCGCTCGAGGGCCGGGTGCGCACGGTGGGCGCCGGCTGGGTCGTCCTCGAGGACCGGGGCACCGAGCACCTGGTGCCGCTGGGAGCCGTCCTGTGGTGGGAGTCCCTCGGCCGGGGGTGGGCGCCCGGTGACGACCCGCTGGCCCTGCGGCTCGGCCTGGGGCACGCGCTGCGCGCCCTGGCCCGGGCCAGGGCCGGGGTGCGGATCCGGCTCGCCGGCGGTGGACCGCTGGGCGAGCTCGAGGGGACGGTCGACCAGGTGGGCGCGGACTTCTTCGACCTGGCCCTGCACCCCGACGACGACTACCGCAGACGGGGCAGCGTGACCGCGCTGCGCGCCGTGCCGTTCCCCGCGCTGGTCTGCGTCTCCTCGCTCACGGCGGGGTGAGACGGTCGGCGGCGGCGTCCCGGTGGATCAGTCGAGCGCGCCCGAGCGCACCGCCTCCGCCGTCCGCTCGTAGCCGCGGGCGATGTACTCCTCCAGCTTGGCGGTCTCGACGCGCCACTGGCCGCGGCCGCCCACCTGGATGGCGGGCAGCTCCCCGCTGCGCACGAGAGCCCTCGCCTGCGTCGCCGAGATGTTGAGGATCTCGGCGACGTCCGCCAAGGTCAGGAAGCGCTGCTGCGCCATCCTCCGCCTCCTTGCTCGTGGTTGCTCTCCCGTTCCAGTCTGCCACCGAAGAGGCGCAACGGCTCCCCGTCCACATGCGGCGTCGCCACCGCCCGCCCCGGGCGGGCACGGGTGGCCGGGGCGCGCCTCCTGTCCCCAGTTGTGCACCGACCGGTTCCCGGGGCACTACGGCCGCGGGCAGAATGTGGGCCACGAGCACGGTCCCCACGGCCGTGCGGGCAACGAGAGAGGCGGTCGCCGATGAGCGGCACGGTCAGGGGCACGGACGCCCCGTCGGCCCGGTTCCGGAGACCGACCTGGCGGGACCCGAGGCTGCTCACCGGGCTGCTGCTCGTGCTGCTCTCCGTCGCCGGGGTGACCGCCGTGGTCACCGCCACGAACCGCACGGACCCCTACCTGGCGGCCGCCCGGGACATCGAGGTCGGCCAGGACGTGACCGGGGAGGACCTGGTGGCCGTCGACGTCCGGCTGCAGGACGCGGCGGACCTCTACGTCCCTGCGGACGCGGCACCGGGGCCGGGCACGGTCGCGACGCAGCGGATCCCGGCGGGCCAGCTGCTGCCAGGGTCCGCGCTGGGCACCGCGGACCGGCTGGACCGCAAGCCGGTCGCCGTCCCGGTGGACCATCCGCTGCCCCAGGACGCCGGGGCGGGAACGCGCGTGGACGTCTGGGTCGCCGCCCAGAAGCCCTCCGGCCGCGGCCACGAGCCGGCCCGCCTGCTGCTCCCGGCGGCCGAGATCGCCGGCGTGCAGACGGAGCAGACCGCCCTCGGCGCGGGCCGCGGCACCGTGGTGCACGTCCTGGTCGAGGAGGACCCGATGGAGGAGCTCGTGGACGCGCTCGGCAACGACGCCCGCGTCACGCTCGTGTGGAATCCCGCGGGCGGCCGGTGATGGTCCTCCCGGTCATGGCCCTGGGGGTCTCCACCTGGCCCCTCGTCGACGGCATCGAACGGCTGCACGGACCGGTCACGGTGGTCCGCCGATGCCTCGACCTCACGGAGCTGCTGGCCGCGGCGCGCGCCGGACTCGGCCGGGCCGCCCTCGTGGCGGAGGGCGCCGAGGACCTCACGGCGAGCCTGCTCGAGCAGATCCGGCTCGGCGGCGCGGCGCTGCTGGTGCTGGAGGGCCACGACCACCGCCGCCTCGCCGGTCTCGGCGCCGTGGTCGTCCCGGAGCGGGCGGCCCCCGAGGACGCCGCCCGCCTCGTCGAGGAGGCCGTCGCCGCCGCGTCGGGCGCACCGAGCGGGGTGGGCTACGCCGACGTCGTCGCAGCGGGCCGCGCCGACGGAACCGCCGCCGTGCCCGGCGCCCCCGCCCCCGCCCCCGCGGCCGGCGGGCACCCGCAGGAGGAGGACGGCGACGGCGCCGAGTCCCCGGCACCCCGCGGCGCCGGGCGGATCGTGGCGGTGTGGGGGCCCACCGGAGCACCGGGCCGGACCACGGTGGCCGTCAACCTCGCCGCGGAGCTCGCGCTCCTGGGGCAGGACACCGCACTCGTCGACGCGGACACCTACGGACCCTCGGTGGCCGCGGCCCTCGGGATGCTGGACGAGGCGGCGGGTCTCGCCCAGGCGTGCCGGCTCGCCGACCAGGGGCGGCTGGACGGGGCGAACCTGCGGCGGACGGCCGCCGACGTGGCCGTCGCCGGGCGCACCGTCCGGGTGCTCACGGGGCTGACCCGTCAGGACCGCTGGCCGGAGCTGCGCTCGAGCGCCGTGGCGGCGGTGCTGGAGCGCTCGGTGCAGGAGTTCGGCACCACGGTGGTGGACTGCGGCTTCGCGCTGGAGGCCGACGAGGAGCTCACCGTCGACACCATGGCTCCCCGCCGGCACGCGGCGGCCCTCACGGTCCTGGAGCGCGCCGACGTGGTGGTGGCAGTCGGCGCCGCGGACACCATCGGCGTGCCGAGGCTGCTGAAGGCGCTGCCGGACGTCGCCGCGGCCGCGCCCGGGGCCCGGCTCGTCGTCGCCGTCAACAAGCTGCGCCGCTCGGCGGCGGGACGCTCACCCGAGCTGGGGGTCCGGGAGGCGTGGGCGCGGTTCGGCTCCGGCCCGTCGGTCGAGCTGTTCGTGCCGTGGGACCCGGAGACCTGCGACGAGGCGCTGCTGGCCGGGGCCGTCCTCGCGGAGACCGCGGCGGGATCCTCCGTGCGGGCCGCGCTCCGGGAGCTGGCCGGCCGGGTGCTCGCCGAGCCCGGGGAGGCGGGGGCGGACGAGGACCCGCTCGTGCGCGGTACTAGGCTGGGCGGCAGGATCGGGGCCTGGCTGCGGCGCTGATCGCGGGGGCGCCGTCCGGCCCCTCCCCACCTGCGACCACCGGAGGCGACGTGGCGTTCACGGAACCGCTCAGGGACACCAAGGACTTCGGGCCCGGGGACTACGAGTGGCTCCACCTGCTCGTGGGGGACTGGCAGCTCATCTCCGACCTCGCCTTCGGCGATCTGATCCTCAGCTTCCCGGCCGACTACATCCCGGCCGCGGGCAGCGGCAACGGGCGAGGCATGCCGGCCCCCGGCAGCTCGTTCCGGGTGCTCGCCCACGTGCGGCCGGCGACGGGTCCCACGGTCTTCCACAAGGACATGGTGGGCGAGCTGCTGCCCGACGAGCTGAGCGGGCCCCTGCGGGCCGCCTGGGTCGGCCGGCGGATCGAGCGGGTGCGCCCGTCGGGGGAGGGGGCCGGCGCCTCCGGCCCGGTCAAGGTGGTCCCGCTCGTGCGCAAGGGGCGGACGCTCGCCCTGCTGACCCTGCACGCCGGACGGGCACCGGGTCAGGTGGTCTCCCGGCAGGAGATCGTCTACCGCGAGACCGCCGACGCGCTGCTGCGGATGGCCAACGAGGGCCTGTGGCCGGACTTCTCCGCCCCGACGGGCTCGCGCCGCGGCGCCCCGCGCGTCGGGGACGGCGCTATCCGGCTCGACGCCGAGGACCGCGTGACCTACGTCTCGCCCAACGCGGAGTCGGCGCTGCGCCGGCTGGGGATCGACGGGGAGCTGCTCGGGGAGCGGCTCATGGACCTCGTGCCTCCCGTGCTGGTGCCGGGGGCGGACTCGGACGAGACCCTCGCCCCCGTGCTCAGCGGCCGGACGGCGTGGCGCAGCGAGGTGGAGGGCGCGCGCGTGAGCGTGAACTTCCGCTCCGTCCCGCTGCGGGACCGGTCCGGACGGCTCGGCGCGGTGCTGCTCTGCCGGGACGTCACCGAGCTGCGCCGCCGGGACCTGGAGCTCGTCTCGAAGGACGCGACCGTGCGGGAGATCCACCACCGCGTCAAGAACAACCTGCAGACGGTCTCCGCGCTGCTGCGCCTGCAGGCCCGGCGGATGAACACGGACGAGGCGCGGCACGGGCTGGAGCAGGCCATGCGCCGGGTCGCGACCATCGCGATGGTGCACGAGACGCTCTCCCAGGGGTTCACGCAGAACGTGGACTTCGACGAGCTCATCGCCCGGCAGTTCCGGCTCGCGGCGGAGGTGGCCGCGCCCGAGCAGACGGTGCACACGCGGATCATCGGGGAGTTCGGGGAGCTGCCGACCCGCCTGGCCACCCCACTGGCGCTCGTGATCAACGAGCTCGTCACGAACGCGGTCGAGCACGGCCTCGCCGGGCGGACCGGCACGGTCACCCTGGAGGCGTCCAGGGTGCGGGACGAGGACGGCGCCGGTCAGCTGCTCGAGGTGGTGGTGAGCGACGACGGCGCCGGGATGGGCGACGTGGTCATCGAGGAGTCCGGGGTCGGCGCCTTCCGCAGGGCGGGCGGCGGCGAGGGGCTCGGGATGCAGATCGTGCGCACCCTCGTGGCGGGCGAGCTCGGGGGCTGGATCCGCTGGGAACCGCGGCAGGGCGGGGGCACCGAGGTGACGGTGTGCGCCCGCCTCGACGACTGATCCGGCGAGGGCCCGGGAAGCGGCGAGGACCGGGACCCCGCAGGGTTCCCGGTCCTCGGTGCGAGCGGAGCGCTCAGGAGGCGCGGCGGGCGCGGGCGGCGCGGCGCTTGAGGGCGCGGCGCTCGTCCTCGCTCATCCCGCCCCAGACGCCCGCGTCCTGGCCGGACTCGAGGGCCCACTGCAGACAGGTGTCCATCACCGGGCAGCTGCGGCACACGGCCTTCGCCTCCTCGATCTGCAGGAGAGCAGGTCCGGTGTTGCCCACGGGGAAGAACAGCTCGGGATCCTTCTCCAGGCATGCTGCGCGACTACGCCAATCCATGGTCAGCGATCGCTCCTTTCAAGGGTGGGTCCCGTCGGGGCAGGGCAGAAGGATCCTGCGGCGGCCGCGTCCGGGACAAGAGAAAAGGCCCATTCGCACGGGCCTTGTGAAGAACTGACGTCCACCTTCCCACGCCGGAGGGGTGCGGACAAGGGCTTTGGGTGGCGCGTCACAGCCGGGTCGGTGAGGCGTTGCTCACAGGACGCCCGGGGCGGGCCGCCGCACGATCCGCACGGCAGGCCGCGCCGGCGGCGGGCGGACTAGGGTGGCGGGGAGCGCCGGGGCCCGCCGCCCGGCCGGAAGGAGAACCCCATGCCCACCCCCTCCCGGGACGCCCGGCCCCGCGCGGTCGCGGTCCTGACCGGCGTGGTGCTGCTCGAGGCCCTGGTCCTCGCCGGGGCCGCCCTGCGGCTGGTCTGGTCCCTCCTGTTCGAGGAGCCCCTGACCGTGGGCGGAACGGTCTTCCTCGCGGCGGTCTTCGCCGGGGGCGCCCTGTGGCTGCTGCGCGTGGGCCGGGGCCTCTGGCGCGGCTTCCGGTGGCCCCGCGCGGCCGCGCTCGTGGTCCAGCTCTTCCTCCTGGTGCTCGCCTACCCCCTGCTCCGGTCGGGGCAGTGGGGGCCCGGGCTCGCGACGGCGGTGCCGGCCGTCCTCGTCCTCGTCCTGCTCTTCCGGCCGGGCGTGCTGGCGTGGACCAGCCGCACCGTCCGGTGAGCGGGTCCGCCCGGCCGGTCCCCCCGGCCCCGGGGCGCGCCCGCCCGGGACGGCCGGGCAGGACCAGTACAGTTGGAGCGCCCGTGCCCGCCGTCGTCGTGCCCGGCCCTCGTCCGTTCCGTCCCCTCCCGTCGAGCAGCTCCGAACAGGTGGTCCCGTGACTCCCCGCCGCATCGTCATCGTCAGCCGCATCTTCGCCCCCGAGCCGGCCGCCGCGTCCTTCCGGCTGCGGGCCCTGGCCCGTGGCCTGACCGAGGCGGGGGCGGAGGTCACGGTCCTCACCACGCGCCCGCCCGCCGGGTCCGTCATCGAGCCGGAGCCCTACGACGTGCGCCGGTGGCCCGTCCTGCGCGACCGGTTCGACTACGTGCGCGGGATCGTCCAGTACCTCAGCTTCGACGTCCCCGTCCTCTTCCGGCTGCTGGCCACCCCGGCCGACCTCGTGGTCAGCGAACCGCCCCCCACCACGGGGATGGCCGTGCTCGTCTCCTCGCTCCTGCGGGGCCGTCCCTACGTCTGGTACGCCCCCGACATCTGGACCACCGCCGCCGAGAAGATGGAGGTCTCCGCGCCGGTGAAGCGGGCCATGCGCGTCATGGAGACCCTCGCGGCCCGGCGGGCCGCGGGCGTGCTCACCGTGTCCGAGGCCATGGGCCGCGAGCTGCAGTCCGTCACGGGCGTGGCTTGGGAGAATGTGCTCGTGGCGGAGAACGGCATCGACACCGACGTCTTCCGCCCCGACGGACCGGTGGCCGAGCCCGGCGCCCCCTACTTCGTCTACGCCGGGTCGATGTCCGAGTGGCAGGGCGCCGACGTCTTCGTCCGCGCCATGCCCCGCGTCCTCGAGGCCCACCCCGACGCCTGCCTGCGCTTCTTCGGCAGGGGCTCCGACATCGACCGCGTCCAGGAGATCGCCGAGCGGCTCGCCCCGGGGAGCGTGCTCTTCGAGGGGCTGCGTCCCGCCGCCGAGACCGCGGAGTGGACCCGGGGGGCCGTCGCCGCCCTGGGCGCGGTGCTCCCGGGCATCGGCTACGACTTCACCAAGCCCACCAAGATCTACGCCGCCGCCGCGTGCGGGACGCCGGTCGTCTACGCGGGGGCGGGGGTCGCGGCCGAGCTCGTGCAGGACAACGGCCTGGGCGCGGCCGTCGACCACGACGCCGACGCGGTGGCCGAGGCCATGATCGCCGCCCTCGACCGCCGGCTCGACCCGGCGCTGGCCGAGGACAACGACCGGGAGCGCCGCCGCCGGGCCGCATGGGCGGCCGAGAACGCCTCCCTGGCGGCCTCCGGTCGCCTCGCCGCCGAGTGGCTGCTCCAGGGCTTCCCCGACTGATCAGGTACTTTGGTACGCAGCGCACGCCCGGCGCGCCCGTGCCGCCCCCTCACCGGCCGGACGCCGGCCGGGCCCACCAGGACACCAACCCCAGGAGTTAGCCCGTGAACGCAGATCTCGTCGTCGTAGGGTCCGGCCTGTTCGGCCTGACCGTGGCCGAGAGGGCCGCCAACGAGCTGGGCCTCGACGTGGCCATCATCGACCGGCGGCACCACATCGGTGGCAACGCCTACACGGAGAACGAGCCCCAGACCGGGATCGAGGTGCACCGCTACGGCGCCCACCTGTTCCACACCTCCAACGAGCGGGTCTGGGACTACGTGAACCGGTTCACCGACTTCACGGACTACGTGCACCGGGTCTACACCCGGCACCACGACGAGGTCTTCCCCATGCCGATCAACCTCGGCACGATCAACCAGTTCTTCCGCGCGGCGTACTCGCCGGCCGAGGCCCGGGCGCTGATCCAGGAGCAGGCCGGGGAGCTCGCGGGGACGGACCCGCAGAACCTCAACGACAAGGGCATCCAGCTCATCGGCCGGCCGCTCTACGAGGCGTTCATCAAGCACTACACGGGCAAGCAGTGGCAGACGGACCCCAAGGACCTGCCCGCCTCGATCATCAACCGGCTCCCCGTGCGCTACACCTACGACAACCGGTACTTCAACGACAAGTACGAGGGCCTGCCGGTGGACGGCTACACCGCGTGGCTCGAGCGCATGGCGGACCACCCCAAGATCGACGTCCGGCTGGACACCGACTTCTTCGACGAGGGCCACGACTACTCCCGCTCCGCCGTCTCCGGGCAGGTCCCGGTCGTCTACACGGGCCCCGTGGACCGGTACTTCGACTACGCCGAGGGCGACCTCTCGTGGCGGACCATCGACCTGGAGCAGGAGGTCCTGCCGATCGAGGACTTCCAGGGCGCCCCGGTGATCAACTACCCGGACCCCGACGTCCCCTTCACCCGGATCCTGGAGTTCCGCCACTTCTACCCGCAGCGGGACTACACCACGGACGCCACGGTGATCATGCGCGAGTTCTCCCGCTTCGCGGAGAAGGGCGACGAGCCGTACTACCCGGTCAACACCTCGGTGGACCGCGAGAAGCTGCTCAAGTACCGCGACCTCGCCCGCGGCGAGGACAAGGTCCTGTTCGGCGGCCGCCTCGGCACCTACAAGTACCTGGACATGCACATGGCCATCGGGGCCGCGCTGTCCATGGTCGACAACAAGCTCAAGCCCCACTTCACCGGCGGGGCCACCATCGAGAGCGGGGGAGTGGACGCGTGACCGCGACGACCCAGGACACCGAACGGACCGGCACCGAGGGCACCTCCTACCGGGTGCTGCAGGAGCTCGTCTTCCCGGCCAAGGACCGTTTCCCGACCCAGCCCCTCTACCTGGACTCCCGGGCGGACACGGGCACCGCCGCCCAGCAGGAGGACACGAAGGAGCAGCGGCCCCAGATCGTGGTCAACGTGGCCTCCGACGCCGGGGCCGCCAGCGGCGTGGCGATCCTCGGCCGCACCTCCGTGCGCGTGCCGGCCCGCAGCACCGTGTCCTTCGCCACGTACTTCAACGCGTTCCCGGCCAGCTACTGGCGGCACAACACCCACCTGCGCGAGGTCGTGCTGCGCGTGCGCACCACGGGCCGCGGCTCGGTGAACGTGCACAGCTCCAACGCGCGCGGCGAGTCCGTGCCCGTGTCGGTGCACGAGGTCTCCGGCGCCGAGCGGCTGACCGAGGTCGTGCTGCCGCTGAAGGCCTTCGCCGACGGCGGGTGGTATTGGTTCGACGCCACCGCGGCGGACCAGGAGCTCGAGGTCCTGGGCGCCCAGTGGCTGGGCGACGGCACGGGCACCACGGAGGGGTCCGTGACCCTCCAGATCACGACCATGAACAAGCCCTCCTACTGCCTCACCAACGCCCGCCTCCTGGACGAGCAGCGCGAGCACCTGCCGCAGGTCGCGCAGGTCGTGATTGTGGACCAGGGCAACCAGAAGGTCGTCGACGAGCCGGGCTTCAGCGAGGTCCAGGAGCGCTTCGGCGACCGGCTGCGCGTCATCGACCAGGGCAACCTGGGCGGGGCCGGCGGCTTCGCCCGTGGCATGTACGAGGCCGTGCGCGCCGACAGCACCTACGTGCTGCTCATGGACGACGACGTCGAGATCGAGCCCGAGGCCGTGCGCCGGATCAGCGTGTTCGCCGACTTCTGCAAGCGGCCCACGCTGGTCGGCGGGCACATGATCGACCTGCTCAACCCGACGAAGATCCACAACTTCGGCGAGGCCATGGACCCGTACAGCTTCCAGTACGGCCCCGCGGGCGAGGGCGTGGAGATCGGCCACGACTTCCGCCGCAGCAACCTGCGCAGCACCGCGTGGATGCACCGCCGCATCGAGGTGGACTACAACGCGTGGTGGATGTGCCTGATCCCCACGCAGGTCGTCCGCGAGATCGGCCTGGCGCTGCCCGTGTTCATCAAGTGGGACGACGTCGAGTACGGCATCCGCGCCAAGGCGGCCGGCTACCGCACCGTGTCCCTGCCCGGCGTGGCCGTGTGGCACCTGGCCTGGGCGGACAAGGACGACACCATCAGCTGGCAGGCGTACTTCCACAAGCGCAACCAGCTCGTGGCCGCCCTGCTGCACTCCCCGTTCGACCGCGGCGGCGAGGTGCTCGGGCGCAACGGGATCAAGGACCTGCGGCACCTGCTGTCCATGCAGTACTTCGCGGAGGAGGCCCGGGTCCTGGCCCTGCGGGACGTCCTGGCCGGGCCCGAGGCCCTGCACGAGCTGCTGCCCCAGCGGATCCGCGACGTGCGCCGGATGATGACCCAGCACTCCGACGCCGTCTACGAGGCGGACCTGGACGCCTACCCCACGGTCGCGTCGGCCAAGCCCCTGCGGACCCGGCGGCTCTCCGCCCCGCACGGGCTGAAGGTGCTCACCTCGGCGACCACCGCCGTGGTGCGCCACCTCGCCGTGCGCCCGCAGGAGCAGGCCGAGCAGCACCCGCAGGTGCACCTGCCCTACCAGGACGCCCGGTGGTGGCGGCTGGCCCGCTACGACAGCGCCCTGGTCTCCGCCTCGGACGGCACCGGCTACACCTGGTACAAGCGCTCGCCCCGGGAGGCCCGCGCCCTGATGGCGGAGTCCCTGCGGCTGCACGCCCAGCTGGCCCTGCGCTGGCCGGAGCTGTCCCGCCGCTACCGGGCCGCGCTGCCGGAGGTCACCTCCATGGCGGCCTGGGAGGCGACCTTCCGCGAGCACTCGGAGATCGGCGCCTGATGCCGGCTGCCATGGTCGTCCGGAGGCCGTCCCCCGGGACGGGGCTGCCGGCGGTGTTCCGTCAGCGCTACCTGCTGAAGCTGCTGGTCGACAAGGAGCTGCAGATCCGCTACCGGGGCACGGTCCTCGGGCTGCTGTGGTCCTACGTCAAGCCGGGGATCCAGTTCGTCGTCTTCTACGTGGCCCTGGGCATCTTCCTGGGCCTGGAGCGGGGGATGGAGAACTACGCCGTGTACCTGTTCTCCGGGATCATCCTGATCAACTTCTTCTCGGAGTCCTTCGGCAACGCGGCGCGCTCGATCGTGGCCAACGCGAGCCTGATCAAGAAGATCTACCTGCCCCGGCAGATGTTCCCCGTGGCGTCCGTGTGGGTCGCCGGCGTGCACCTCATGCCGCAGCTGGTGGTCATGCTCCTGGCCGCCCTCATCGTGGGCTGGTCGCCCACGTGGATCTCCCTGCTGGCCGTGCCCGCGGCGCTGCTGATCGTGGGTCTGCTGGGGGCCGGTCTGGGCATGCTCTTCGGCGCGGCGAACGTGTTCTTCCGCGACGCCGAGAACTTCGTGGACCTGATCGTCATGGTCAGCACGTGGTCCGCCCCGGTGCTCTACTCGTGGACGATGGTCCGGGACGTCCTGGGCCCGGTGTGGTTCGCCGGGTTCATGCTGAACCCCCTGACCGTGGCCGTGGAGCTCTCGCACGCGGCGTTCTGGCTGCCGACCACCACCCCCGGCGCCCACGAGGTGCCGCCCCACCTGTTCTCCCTCTGGACGCCGGTGGCGCTGCTGGTGGTCACGGTCGTCATGTTCCTGGGCGACCTGCTGTTCCGTCGCCTCGAGGGCCGATTCGCGCAGGAGCTGTGACGATGAGCACCGACCGCACCACCCCGCCGGCCGAGCCCGCCGTGGTGGCCGAGCACCTGGCCAAGGAGTTCTCGCTCCGCCACGCCCGTTCCCTCAAGGAGACGGTGATGTGGCTCGCCCGGGGGCGGCGTCAGGACATCTCCAACCGCTTCCGCGCCCTCGAGGACCTCAGCCTCAGCATCCGGCCGGGCGAGAGCGTGGCGCTCGTGGGGCTCAACGGCTCCGGGAAGTCCACGTTCCTCAAGCTGGTCTCCGGCGTGATGAGCCCCGACGGGGGCTCGCTCACGGTCAACGGGCGCGTGGCCGGGCTGATCGAGGTCGGCGCCGGCTTCCACCCCGACCTCACCGGCCGCGACAACGTGTACCTCAACGGCGCGATCCTCGGCATGTCCAAGGAGGACATCGACCGGAAGTTCGACCAGATCGTGGCGTTCTCCGAGATCGAGCAGTTCATCGACACCGAGGTGAAGTTCTACTCGTCCGGCATGTACCTGCGCCTGGCCTTCGCCGTGGCGGTGTTCACCGACCCGGACATCTTCATCATCGACGAGATCCTCTCGGTGGGAGACGAGCCCTTCCAGCGCAAGAGCCTGGGCCGGGTCAAGGAGCTCTCCGAGGAGGGCAAGACGCTGCTGGTCGTCAGCCACGACTTCGACGTGGTCCGCAAGGTCTGCGACCGCGGGGTGTGGATCGAGCACGGCCGGGTCCGCAGCGACGGGCCCATCGACGAGGTGATCGAGCAGTTCCGCGCCGCGGAGAACGCCGGCTGACGGTCCTCCCTGCCCGCGGTCCGCGGACGACGACGGGCCGCCCGGCTCCGCGAGGAACCGGGCGGCCCGTCGTCCGTCGCAGGACGGGGATCCCGCGGCAGGCTCAGGCGCCGTCGCAGCCGACGATCTTGTAGAGCGCGGCCTGCCCGTTGCGCTCGACCAGCGCAAGACCGGGCGCGAGCTGCGGGTCGACGGCGTTGATGTCCGCGTACTCACCGGCCTGGCGGGCACCGGGAATGATGAACTGCGTGCCGAAGTCCAGGACCCACTGCACGTCCAGCTCTTCGGCGGCGGCGCAGGCCCGGCTGTCCGGGGTGGCGTCGGCGATCCCCGTGGCCAGGGCGTTCAATTCCGGGTCCAGCGTGCGCAGTTCGACCCCGGGTGACTCGACGTGGTACTGGGTGACGGGCCGCTCGGCGACCGCGAACGCCAGGGAGCCACCGTTCCACGGGTTGACCGCGATGACGTCCCCCGGCTCCGTGAGCTCGTCGAGGTCCTGGAGCAACGCGTACTCATCCTGGTTGAGGATGCTTTCCGGCCCCTCCCATGCGTAGTACTGCTTGCCCCATCGGGTCGCCTGGGTCAGGGACTCGACCTGGGAGTAGGGCACCGCGAGACCCAGCACCACGACCGCTGCGACGGGATAGGCGGCTCGGCCTGCCCGGGGGCGGCCGGTGAACGAGGCCAGTGCCGTCATGCCGATGGCCAGGCTGCCCACCACATGGGCAGCACCGAGGGCGATCAGCGGTACGGCCGTCAGCGGGAGTGTGGCCGCGAGGCGGTACGAGTCGGTGTACCACCCGCCCACGAGCCACTGCCGGACCGGGCTCTCCTCGCCCGCGGCGGCCACAGCATAGAGGTACGAGAGCACCAGATGGGCGATGACCAGCCAGCGCAGTCTCCGCCGGGCGATGGCAGCGTAGATTCCCGCCCCGGTGAGCAGCACGAGGACCCAGGGCACGTCCTCCCGGCCGTTGGAGCCGAAGAGCAGAGCCTCGCCGGCCGCCCGCGCCAGGGTGGTGGACGGCTCCCACACGAACGACGTGGTCAGGACGTTCCACAGGAGCAGCCACGTGGTGACCACGACGACCGCGACCGCCACGAGCCCGAGGGCGGGACCACGGCGCCGGGCGCCCGCGGCCGCCCGCAGCCCGAGCCACCACGCCGTGGCCGCCAGGGGGACCGCGACCACGAGCAGGGCGAGGAACGCGTTGGGCTGGGAGACGAACAGCGCGCCGAGGGTGACCACCAGGCTGGCGGCCAGCCGGACCCGGCCGGCCGCGTCCGGGGTGCGCGCCGTCCGGTCCGCGCTCACCCCGGGGCCGAGCAGCCGCACGAGCAGGCCGAGGGACACGGGGGCGAGCGCCAGGGCGAGGATGTTGGGGAAGAGCGGCCCCCAGGCCATCAGGCCCAGCGGGAAGACGCTGAACCCGGCGGCGGCCGTGCCGGCGACCACGGCCGCGACGGGGGACGGGCCGACGAGGCATCGGACCAGGAAGATGCACGAGGCGGGCCAGACGAGCCCGCCCACCGCGAGCAGCGTCAGGTTGTGGGCCACGAGCACGCTGTCCCCGGACAGGGGCACCGCGAGGGACGCCAGCTGGTGCCACGCCGCGGGGTACAGCGCGATGGTGCTCTCCGGGCTGACCATCCGGTTCAGGGTCAGGGTCGAGCCGTTGCCGGTCTCGACGACGTAGCGGATGGCGTTGAGGTGGAAGATGTTGTCCCAGCGCTGGGCCATCGCCTCCGGGTGCCCGATCACGGACGCCATCCGGCGCACCAGCAGCACCGCCCCGATCGCGAGCCCGGCGGCCGCGCCCGCCGGGAAGAGCCAGCGGCCCGCGCCGCCCGAGCGCTCCGCCGGGTCCGCCCCGGCGTCGTGCTGGCCGGGCGCGTGGCCGCCCCGGGGGAGGAGCCGGCCGACCAGCCACGCCAGCGCCGCCAGCACCACCGCGGCGGCCACCTGGGTGAGCGCGCCGTAGGGGATGCCCGCCAGGTCCAGGACCACGCCCGTGAGCCCGACGACGGCGACGCTGAAGACCGGTGCCGTCAGCAGGATCCGGCCCCCGCGCTGCCCGAAGGCCCACAGCAGCGCCAGCCCCGGCAGCCACAGGAACGCCAGCAGGACCAGGAACGCCGGCAGATGGGGTCCCCAGTCCGTCAGCACGTCGGTCCTGCGGGGCTCTGCCTGGCAGCGGGCACGGTCTTGTCCTCACGGTGGGGGGAAGGGTCGGGTCGATCATAGCGGCCGGCCCGGGTCCGGCCGCCGACCTGACGGGCGGGTCCGGCGCGCTGTGCGAGAATGTCCGGGTGAGTCGTTCGTGGATCGTCATGCCCGTGTACAACGAGGCGGCCGTCGTGGGAGAGGTGCTGAAGGAGCTCCGGAAGACCTTCCCGCACGTCGTCTGCGTCGACGACGGATCCTCCGACGACTCGGCCCGGATCTGCGCCGAGGCCGGCGCCGTCGTCGTCCAGCACCCCATCAACCTCGGGCAGGGCGCGGCGCTGCAGACCGGTTTCGAGTACGCCCTGCAGGACCCCGGGATGGACTGCGTGGTCACCTTCGACTCCGACGGCCAGCACCGCGTGACCGACGCGTGGGACATGGTCGAGCGGATCCGCTCGGGCGAGGCCGAGGTCGTGCTCGGCTCCCGTTTCCTCGACGGGCGCACCCGGATCTCCCCGCTCAAGCGGGTCGTGCTGCGCACCGCCGCGTTCTTCTCGAAGCTGTCCACCGGCATGGACCTCTCCGACGCCCACAACGGGCTGCGCGCCATCGACCGGGGCACCCTGTCCCGGATCCGGCTGACCCAGAACCGGATGGCGCACGCCTCGGAGATCGTCAACCAGCTGGCCGACATCCGGCCCCGCTGGGTCGAGCACCCGGTCGAGATCATCTACACGGACTACTCGAAGTCCAAGGGGCAGTCGCTGCTCAACGGCGTGAACATCCTCGCCGAGCTGTTCGTCAAGTAGTCCGCACCCCGTCCGCACCCAGTCCGCACCATCGAAGGGAAGAGCCGTCCGATGATCTACGCCGTCCAGATCCTGCTGATCCTGGCCGTGGGCTACGGCGCGCTCGCCCTGATCCGCGGCGGGGCCAACGCGAAGCACCAGGCGATCCGCCGCGTGGTGGGCCTGGCCTTCTTCGTCTTCGCGGCGCTGTCCATCTTCTTCCCCGACCTGCTCACGGGCGTGGCCCACTTCTTCGGGATCGGACGCGGCACCGACCTCGTCCTGTACGGCTTCGTGGTGATCTTCATGATCACCCAGGCCACCTCCGCGCTGCGCAACCGCCAGCAGGAGGTCAACGTGACCCGGCTGGCCCGGCACATCGCGGTCGCCGAGGCGGAGCGGCCCTGGGCCCCGGCCCCGGAGCACGCCCAGCGCGCCTCGGTGCGGGACTTCGCCGAGACCTCCCCGGCGCCGCGCCCCGCGGCCTGACCGGTCCCGGCGCGGATCAGGCCTCCCGGAGCACCCGGGACAGCAGATCCGGCCGGTCCGTCATGACGCCGTCCACCCGCCACCCCAGCAGGCGGCGCATGTCGTCCTCCCGGTCGATGGTCCAGACGTCCACCCGCAGACCCGCCTGCTGGGCGCTGCGCACGAGTCCGGGCGTGAGCACGCGCAGTCCCAGGAGCGAGTCCGGCGGCTGCAGGCCCTGGAACGGGAGCGTGTGGTGCTGGTGCCGGCCCAGCAGGCACAGCAGCCGGAAGGCCGCGAACTCCGTGGGGGAGGCCGCCGTGGGGACCGCCCCGCCCGAGACCTGGCGGAACCGCCGGATCGAGGCGGTGCGGTTCGTCGCGACGAGCGTGCGCTCCTGGGCACCCGCCGCCCGGACGGCCCGCCAGACGATCTCCTCGGCGCCGGGACGGTTGCCCTTGAGCTCGATCGCCACGCGGTGCTCGGGGAACGCCTCGTAGACCTCCGCGAGCGTCGGGACGTGCACCCCGCGCCCCCGCCACGGGAAGGTCCCGCCGTCGAGGGTGAACGCGTGCCCGGCGTCCAGGCGCTGGAGCTCCGCGGCGGACATCAGCGCGACGGCGCCGGTCCCGTCCGTCGTGCGGTCCACCGTGAGGTCGTGCATCAGCACGGCCGTGCCGTCGGCGGAGGCCTGCACGTCGAGCTCCAGCACCACGTCCCCGAGGGCGGCGGCGGCCCGGAACGCCTCGAGGGTGTTCTCCGGGGCGACCTCGGCGCCGCCCCGGTGCGCGAAGACGGGCGGCCAGTCCCGGGGCACGGCTGCCCTCGGGACCGGCGACGGGTCCACCAGGTGCCGGCCGAGGGCCGCTCCGGCCGCGCTCGTGAGCAGGTTCCCGGCGAAGGGGACGCCCGCGCGGAGCAGCGCCCGGAGACGAGCGGCGACGTCGGGGCGTGTGCCGCCCTGCTCGGTGGTCACGTGGGTCACGGCGGTCCTTGCGATCGGGGGCAGTGCGTGCGGCACGGGTGGTGCCGTGACGCGGACGCCCGGGGGGAGCGTGTTCGCCCGCCACCCTACGGCCCGGCGGCCCGGCCTGCACGCCCTTTCGGGACGTGGCCCCCGCCGACCTGTTTCCATGCGCCCGCATCCTGTGACACTTCATGTGTTTCCGGACGGGAACAACGTCGCAGGTCAGCGACGGCTGTCCACAGGAGCCCGGACGGGGGTTGTGGGGACGACGCCGGTTCGGCCTATGTTCCTGTGCATGCGCTCCGGGGGGAGCGCCGCCGACGCGGATCCCGCGCCGGGGAACGCGCAGGGGGACGGATGACGGCACTGCTCTCCGGGGACGCGCTCGGGCTGGTCGAGGCCGAGGTGCGCGAGCTCATCCGGCGCCGCGGCCTGGACCCGGTGCTCGAGCTGGAGCGGACCCGGGAGCTGGTGGACGCCGCGGTGCGCGACTACGACCAGCGCTCGGCGCGCGGGGTGCTGCCGGCCCTCGCGGACCTGGACGCCGCCCGGCGGGTGCTGCTGGACCTGGTCGCCGGGTTCGGCCCGTTGCAGCCGCTGCTCGACGACCCGCGGATCGAGGAGATCTGGATCAACGGCCCCGCGGAGGTCTACGCCGCCCGCGGCGGGGAGTCCGAGCTGACGAGCCTCGTGCTGACCGAGGCCCAGATCCGCAACCTGGTGGAGCGGATGCTCAAGTCCTCGGGCCGTCGCCTGGACCTGTCCTCCCCGTTCGTGGACGCGGCGCTGCCGGACGGGTCCCGGCTGCACGTGGTGATCCCGGACGTGACGCGCCGGCACTGGGCCGTGAACATCCGCAAGTTCGTGGCCCGGGCCCGGCGCCTGGACGACCTCGTGGAGCTGGGTGCGCTGCCGCCGCGCGCCGCGCGCTTCCTCGACGCGGCCGTGGCCAGCGGGCTCAACATCCTCGTCTCCGGCGCCACGCAGGCGGGCAAGACCACGCTGCTGAACTGTCTGTGCGCCTCGATCGGCCCCCGGGAGCGGGTGGTGACGGTCGAGGAGATCTTCGAGCTGCAGGTCCCGCTGCGCGACGTCGTGGGGATGCAGTGCCGTCAGCCCAATCTCGAGGGCACGGGCGAGATCCCCCTGCGCCGGCTCGTCAAGGAGGCGCTGCGGATGCGCCCGGACCGGCTCGTGGTCGGGGAGGTCCGGGAGGCGGAGAGCCTGGACATGCTCATCGCGCTCAACAGCGGACTCCCGGGGATGTGCAGCCTGCACGCCAACTCCGCCCGGGACGCCGTGACCAAGATCTGCACCCTGCCGCTGCTGGCGGGGGAGAACATCAGCTCCGGGTTCGTGGTGCCCACGGTGGCCTCGTGCTTCGACCTCGTGGTGCACTGCCACCGGGACCGGCACGGCCGCCGCCGGGTGAGCGAGATCCTCGCGATCGGCAACCGGGTCGAGAACGGCGTGATCGAGACGTACCCGGTCTTCGCCGAGACGGACGGCGCCCTGCTGGCAGTGGCCGCCGAGGCGCCGGCGGCGTGGAAGTTCGAGCGGGCCGGACACCGGGTGAGCGAGCTGCTGGCGGACGACGGCCCGGTCGGAGCAGCGCGGTGAGCGCGGCGCTGGGCGTGCTGCTGGGGGCGGGCGTGTTCCTGCTCTGGTGGTCCTGCTGGGCCGAGGAGGCGCCGCGCGCGGCCGGCCCGCGCCGGCCCGGCCGGCTGCGAGAGCTGCTGCTGCGCGCGGACCTGGCCCGGGTCGGTCCGGCGGGACTGCTGGCCGCCTGCGCCGCGGCCGGGACGCTGAGCGGACTGCTCGTCGCCGCGGTCACCGGCGCGGCGGTGCTCGGCCTGTGCGCCGCCGTCCTGGGCGGTTGGGTTCCCCTGGCGGTGGTCCAGCACCGGGCCCGGCACCGGGCGGCCGCCCTGCGCGAGGTGTGGCCCGACGTGGTCGACCACCTGCGCTCGGCGATCCGGGCCGGGATGTCCCTGCCCGAGGCGCTGATCCAGCTGCAGTACCGCGGACCCGAGCCGGTGCGCCCGGCCTTCGCCCGGTTCGCCGCCGACTACCGCGCCTCGGGGCAGCTGCAGGGCGCGCTCACCCTGCTCAAGGACCGGCTGGCCGACCCCGTGGCCGACAACATCGTCGAGGCCCTGCGGGTGACCCGGGAGGTGGGCGGGACCGACCTCGGCCGGCTGCTCGGCACGCTGTCCGAGTTCCTGCGGGAGAACACCCGCACCCGCGGAGAGCTGGAGGCCCGGCAGTCCTGGACGGTCAACGCCGCCCGGCTGGCGGTGGCCGCACCGTGGATCGTGCTGGCGCTGATGGCCACCCAGCCCGCCGCGATCCGGGCCTACGACACCCCGGCCGGCGCCCTGGTGCTGATCGGCGGGCTGCTCGTCTCCACGATCGCCTACCGCCTCATGCTGCGGATCGGCGCCCTGCCCGAGCCCGAGCGGGTGCTGCGGTGAGTGCTACCCCCGCCCTGCTGGTGCTCCTCGGCCTGGTGCACGCCGCCGGGCTGTGGCTGGTGCTCACCGGCGCCCGGGTCACCGGCCGGCCGTCCTTCGCGACCCGGATCGCCCCGCAGCTGCGCTCAGTGGAGGTCGAGTCGGCGCTGCTCGCCCGCCCCGGGCGCCGCTCCGCCCGGACACCCGGCCGGACCGCAGCGGGGCTGGACCCGGTCGTGCGCGGGCTGGCCCACCGCGTGTTCCGGCACGCCGCCCCGTCGGCGGCCCTGGAGGGACGCCTGGTCCGGGCGGGCGTCAGCACCACGGCGGCGGACTTCCGCGCCGAGCAGCTCCTGTGCGCGACGGGGGGCCTGCTGCTCGGCGTCCTGCTCGGCGTGGCCGCCGAGGCGCGCTGGGGCACGGGTCCCGGCGGGGTGCTGCTGGCCGTGGGCGCGGCCACGGCCGCCGGGCACCTGCTGCGCGGGCACCTGCTGAGCCGGCGGATCCGGCTCCGCGAGGCCCGGATGCTGGCCGAGTTCCCCGCCGTCGCCGAGCTGATGGCGCTGTCGGTGGGCGCGGGGGAGAGCGCGGTGGGTTCGCTCGAGCGGGTGTGCCGGGTCGCGGAGGGAGAGCTCACCGCGGAGTTCCGCGCGGTGCTCGCACAGACGCGGTCCGGCGCCGGACTCGTGCACGCCCTCCAGGACTTCTCCGCGCGCACCCCGGTGGCGCCCATCGGGCGGTTCGTGGACGGCATCGTCGTGGCCATCGAGCGCGGCACGCCCCTGGCGGACGTGCTGCGGGCCCAGGCCCAGGACGTGCGGGACAACGACAAGCGCGAGCTGATGGAGGCCGCCGGGCGCAAGGAGATCGCCATGATGGTGCCCCTCGTGTTCTGCGTGCTGCCGCTGACGGTCGTGTTCGCCGTGTTCCCCGGGATCGCCGTGCTGGAGCTCGGCTTCTGACCTCTCATCCGGGCGGCCGGGAACCGGCAGCCCTCCAGGAAAGGACACACCCCATGACACACCTCCACCGGTTCGCCGCCCTGCTCGGCGTCCTCACCCTGACCCTCGCCGCGCTGCGCGAGCGGCTCGCCGCCGATGATCCGGACCGCGGGGACGTCCCCGGCTGGGTGATGCTGACCCTGATGTCCGCGGTGCTCGTGGCCGGTCTGCTGCTGGTGGCGCAGCCGGCCCTGGAGGGGCTCTTCCAGGACGCGATGGCGCGCGTGAGCCAGAACTGAGGATGGACGAGGAGCGCGCCCGGCCGGGCGCCGGGCCCCCGGGGACGGACCGGGGCAGTGCGGTGGTCGAGTACGTCATGGTGGCCGGCCTCGTGGCGATGATCTTCGCCGCCACGCTGCAACTGGCCCTGGCCCTGCACGTGCGCAACACGCTGATCGACGCCGCCGCGGCGGGCGCCCGGTACGGCACCCTGGCCGACCGGTCGCCCGAGGACGGGGTCGAGCGGACCCGCCGGATCGTCTCCGGCGCCCTCGGCCCCCGGTACGCCCAGGACGTCGTCGCGACCACCGCGGCGGTGGGCGAGCTGCGGACCCTGGAGATCACGGTGGTCTCGCCCCTGCCCGTGGTGGCGCTGTTCGGTCCGCCCGACTCCCTGGAGGTGCGCGGCCATGCCGTCCTCGGGGATTGAAGCTCCTGCCTCCAGCGGAGCAGCGGCATCGACGGCTACGGCTGCTTCGACCGCCTCGCCCGCCTCGACCGGAGCGACCGGCGCGATCGGAGCGACCGGGACGGCCTGTGCGGCCGGGCCGCCCGATGTGCTCGGGAGGACTGCGGGCGGTGACGAGGGCAGCGCGGTCGTGGAGTTCGTGGCGCTGGGCACGCTGCTGCTCGTCCCCGTGGTCTACTTCGTGCTCGCGGTGGCCCAGGTCCAGGCCGGGGCCTTCGGAGTGGTGGCCGCCGCGCAGCAGGCGTCCCAGGTGCTGGCCCGGGCCGAGCCCGGTGCGCTCTCGGACACCGGGCTGACCGCGGCGGCGCGGCTGGCGGCCGCGGACCAGGGCTTCGCCCCCGACCGGCTGGCGCTCCGCCTCGAGTGCTCCGACGGGGCGTGCGCGGAGCCCGGTGCGGTGGCCACGGTGCACGCCACCCTGGAGGTCCCGCTGCCGCTGGTGCCCGGGTTCACCGACCTGGACGTGGCCGTGCTGACGTCCTCGGCCACGGTCGTGATCGGCCGCTACGGATGAGCGGGCGGACCGCCGGACCCGGCCCGCGCCGGGACGGGAGCCGGGACCAGAACCGGGACCACGCCCGGGGCGAGGACCGGGACGACGGGCAGGTGACGATCCTGGTCATCGGCTTCGCGGTCGTGCTGCTCCTGCTCACGGTCGTGGTCATGGGGGTCACCGCGGTCTACGTGGGGGAGCGCAAGCTGCAGGTGCTGGCCGACAACGCCGCGCTCGCCGCGGCCGACACGTTCGTGGCGCTGGAGCCGGGGACGGGCGGCGCCCCGCCCGTCACGGTCCTGGACGACGACGCCGTGGCAGGGGCGGCGACCGCCTACCTCGACACCGTCAGCGCCTGGGCGGGAACGCCGGGCCTGGCCCTGGCCGCACCCACCGGGAGCCCGGACGGGCGGACCGCCGAGGTGACCCTGGCCGCCGTCGTGCACCCGCCGGTGGTCAACCTCCTGGTGCCCGACGGCATCCCGATCACCGCCACGAGCGAGGCCCGCGCGCGACTGGGCCGATGACGCGGCCCACCCGGTTCCGCTGACCCGCGCGGCCGCTCCGGGGGCGGCTCGGCCGGTGCGGGAGGCACGGCGCTCGCAGACGTCAGGGCCGGCCCCGGACCGGGCGACGGAGATGGTCACCGTTCGGGTGCTGTTCGGCGCGATCTCATTGACCGCCCGGGCGCGGCGGCGCACGCTGGTGCCGAGGGGATGTTCCTCCGGACCGGTCCTCGGGAGTGCATCGGTCCTGGTGGGGAGGAGGTGTCGCGACGACGTCCGGTGCGGCCGCACGGCCGGCACCGCAGTGAGCGGGACGCGCACCACGGGGGCAACCGGTGCGGGCGGTCCCGTCCGACACCACATCGAGGTCTCGACATGAGCACTGTTCGCGCGCGGGGGCGGTGGAGCACGCCGGTGCAGGGCGTGCTGACGCTGCTGCTCGCGCTGGCGCTGGGCATCGCAGGGCTTCCGCCGTCGGCCGCCCGGGACGATCCCGGGGACGTCCCGCGGAGCGCGGCCCGCCCGCTCTCCTACGACGACACCGTCCGGAAGGACGGACCCGCCGCGTACTGGGCCATGCGCAGCCCCGGTGCGGGCACGGAGAAGGACCTGGTGGGCAGGCTCCACGGCAGCTACCACGGCAAGCCGAAGCGGGCGACCCTGCCCAACGGCGACACGGCCGCGGACTTCGACGGCACCGGCCAGTACCTCCAGGTGTCCGACGCCGCCGCCGTCAGCGCGGGCACGCGCGGCGTGCTCACCGTCGAGGCGTGGATGCGCCCCGACGCGCTGGACTTCCGGTCCCAGGAGGGCTCGGGGTACGTGCACTGGATGGGCAAGGGCGCGCCGAGGAACCACGAGTACGTGGCGCGGATGTACTCGAAGAGCAACTCCGAGAACCGGCCCAACCGCATCTCCGGCTACGCGTTCAACCCCTCCGGAGGGGAGGGGCCGGGGTCCTACTTCCAGGTGCCGGTGCGCAAGGGGGAGTGGATCCACTACGTGCTCGTCATCAACGCCAAGGACAAGGGCGGGAACTATCCGAACGGCTACACGAAGATCTACCGCAACGGGCAGCGCATGGACCAGGACGACCTGGAGCACGACGGCACGGTCGTCGTGCCCCGGCGCGGCAGCGCGCCGTTCCGCGTCGGCACCCGGGACCTGAGGTCGTTCTTCGACGGGGCCGTCGGCAAGGTGGCGGTCTACACCAAGGAGCTGCCCGGGAAGCAGGTGGAGGAGCACTACCGGGTGATGACCACGCGGTGAGGACCGGGGCGCGGCCCGGCCCGGACGGCGGGAGGCGACGGCGACGCGTCCCCGGTTTCTCAGCCGGCGAGAACGTCCCTGGTGCCGGCCGCGGGGACGTTCCTATGCTGGCGGGCACCCGGGAGATCATCCCGGACGGCGGGGGGAACGACCTGCCGGCCCCGTCGTCGAAGGAGAAGGCCATGGACGCTCCCGTCCGCTCCGTCATCAGCCCAGGACGCTACGTCCAGGGACCGGGCGCCATCGCCCGCCTGGGAGAGTATCTCGCCGCCGTCGGGCAGACACCCCTGGTGGTGGCCGACGACGTCGTCTGGGGGTTCGTGGGCCACGACGTGGAGGCGTCCCTGGCGCGGGCCGGCATGGCGACCACGCGCGAGGCCTTCAACGGCATCCCCTCGGCCGGGGAGATCGACCGGCTCACGGCGGTCATCCGCGCGGCGGGGGCCGACGTGGCCGTGGCCGTGGGCGGCGGCAGCACCATCGACGCGGTCAAGGCCTCCGGGTTCCTCGCCGGGATCCGGTGGGTCAGCGTCCCCACCGTCGCCTCCACCGACGCGCCGACCTCGGCGCTGGCGGTCGTCTACACCGACGAGGGCGTCTTCGAGGAGTACCGGTTCTTCCCCCGCAACCCCGACCTCGTCCTCGTCGACTCCCAGCTGGTGGCCAACGCGCCGGCGACCTTCCTGGCGGCGGGCGTCGGCGACGCCCTGGCCACCTGGCTGGAGGCCAGGGCCACCGCCGCCTCGGGGTCGCTGACCATGGCCGGGGGCACGGCCACCCTCACGGGCACCGCCCTGGCCCGGCTGAGCTGGGACGTCCTGTGGGACAACGCCCTCGTGGCGATGGATGCAGCCCGGGACCACGTCGTGACCCCGGCATTGGAGAAGGTCATCGAGGCCAACACCCTGCTCTCCGGGCTCGGCTTCGAGTCCGGCGGACTGGCGGCGGCCCACGCCGTCCACAACGGACTGACCGCGGCGCCGCAGACCCACGGCCTGGCCCACGGGCAGAAGGTCAACATCGGCTCCATCACCCAGCTCGTGCTGGAGGGCGCCCCGAGCTCGGAGATCGTGGACTTCATCGAGTTCACCACCCGGGTCGGGCTGCCGACCACCCTCACGGAGATCGGGCTGCGCGCGGAGGACACCGAGGAGATCCGGGCCGTGGCGCGGGCCGCCACCGTGGAGAGCGAGACCATCCACAGCATGCCCTTCACCGTGCGGGCGGACGACGTCGCCGCGGCGCTGACCTCCATCGAGCGCCTCGGCCGGCGGGTGCGTGCCCGCGCCGGCCTGCCCGAGCCGCAGCCCTACCGCCACGCCCACTAGCGTCCCGCCCGGACACGATCCGTCCGGGCGGTCCCGTCCCGGGCGGGTCCCGCCCCGGCGGGACCGGTCCGCGGAGGGCTCAGTGACCGCGGGGCAGGACCGCCCCGCGGTCGAACTCCTCGGTGGCCGCCACGGCGCCCGTGCCGTCGATCAGGGTCACGGCGCCCGCGGCGCCGTGCGCACCCGCGGAGATGTCGGCTCCCGTGTCGGCGAGGACGTTCTCGAGGGTCACCCCGGCTCCCACCCGGACGCCGTCCAGCAGCACCGAGCTGCGCACCGTGGCGCCCTCCTCGACGACGACGCCGGGGCCGAGCACCGAGTGCTCCACGGCGCCGCGCACCATCGCGCCCGCGGCGACCATCGACCCGCGCAGCTCGGCGCTGCCGGCGATCCGGGCGGGCACCCGCTGCGGCTGGGCCGAGAGGATCGGCCAGCCGGGGTCGTCCAGGGCCACGCCGTCGCCGTCGAGCATCTGCATGTGGGCGGTCCAGTAGGACTGCAGGGTGCCCAGGTCCATCCAGTACCCGTCCAGGCGGTGCTCCACCACCGTGCGGTGCGCCACGAACCACGGGACCAGGTCGTTGCCGTAGTCCTCGAGCCCGCCCTCCTGCTCGTGCACGAGGTCCAGGGCCTCCAGCAGCTTCTCCGCGTCGTAGAGGAACATCTCGGCCGCGACCAGCCGCCCCCGGGGCTCGTCCGGCTTGTAGTCGAAGCCGGTGACGCGGCCGCCGTCGTCGGCCTGCACCACGCCGTAGCGGGAGGGGTCCTCGTCGACGAGCGTGGTGACCACGGTCAGGTCGGCGCCCCGCTCGAGGTGGGTGTCGATCACGTCGAGGAAGTTCAGCGTGTACAGGTGGTCGGCGCTGAGCACCAGGACCAGGTCCGGGGCGAAGTCGCGGATCAGGTCCTTCTGCCGGTAGAGCGAGTCCGCGTTGCCCTCGGCGAAGCCCTCGCCCTCGGTGCCCTGGTACGGGGGCAGGACCTGGAGCCCGCCGTGGGTGCGGTCGAGGTCCCAGGGGCGCCCGTTGGCCAGGTGCTGGTTGAGGCTGTGCGGAAGGAACTGCTCGACGACCCACACGTCCGAGAGGTGGGAGTGCACGAGGTTGGACAGGGCGACGTCGATGAGCCGGTAGGTGCCCGCCACGGGCAGGGCGGGCTTGACCTTCTTCTCGGTCAGGGCGCCGAGCCGGGAGCCCTTCCCGCCGGCGAGGACCAGGGCCAGCGTGCGAGGGATGCGCATCGTGCTTCCTTCCTCTCGGCACCATCCTGCCAGAGGGGCGCCGGGCCGGGCCGGGGCGATTTGCCCCCATGGGATAATCTTGGCTTCCATGGCCTCCCTTGACTTCCCGGCAGAGATCTCCGCCCTCCGTTCCACGTTCGCGTCCATCGAGGCCGTGAGCGACGTCGACGCCATCAAGCGGGACATTGCCGAGCTCTCGCAGCAGGCGACCGCCCCGGACCTGTGGGACGACCAGGCCGCGGCGCAGAAGATCACCTCCAAGCTCTCCCACAAGCAGTCCGACCTCGAGCGGCTCGAGAAGCTCGGCGGCCGCATCGACGACATCGAGGTCATGGTGCAGCTGGCCGCCGAGGAGGACGACGCGGAGACCCTGGAGCTCGCCGTGGAGGAGCTCGCCGCGGTCAAGAAGGCGCTCTCCCGGCTGGAGGTCCAGACCCTGCTCTCGGGCGAGTACGACGAGCGCGAGGCCGTGGTGACCATCCGCTCCGGCGCCGGCGGCGTGGACGCCGCCGACTTCGCCGAGATGCTCATGCGCATGTACCTGCGCTGGGCGGAGCGCCACGGCTACCCGACCACCGTCCTGGACACCTCCTACGCGGAGGAGGCGGGCCTGAAGTCCGCGACCTTCGAGGTCAAGGCCCCCTACGCCTTCGGCACCCTGTCCGTCGAGGCCGGCACCCACCGGCTCGTCCGCATCTCCCCCTTCGACAACCAGGGGCGGCGCCAGACCTCGTTCGCGGCGGTGGAGGTCATCCCGCTCATCGAGCAGGACGACTCGATCGAGATCCCCGAGTCCGAGATCAAGGTGGACGTCTTCCGCTCCTCGGGCCCCGGCGGGCAGTCCGTGAACACCACGGACTCCGCCGTGCGGATGACCCACATCCCCACGGGCATCGTCGTGTCCATGCAGAACGAGAAGTCCCAGATCCAGAACCGCGCCGCCGCGCTGCGCGTGCTCCAGTCGCGGCTGCTCCTGCAGCGCCAGGAGGAGGAGAGCGCCAAGAAGAAGGAGCTGGCCGGGGACGTCAAGGCGTCCTGGGGCGACCAGATGCGCTCCTACGTCCTGAACCCGTACCAGATGGTCAAGGACCTGCGGACCAACCACGAGGAGGGCAACCCCTCCGCGATCTTCGACGGCGCGATCGACGGCTTCGTCGACGCCGGGATCCGCTGGCGCGCCGACCAGCGCCACGCCCCGGCCGACGCCTGAGCTCCCGCGGGACCCCTGACCGGGCCCCGGCCGGTCCCGCGACCGGCCGGGGCCCGGTGCCCTGGGAGGGCGGGCGCTCAGCGGCGCAGGAAGCGCGCCACCGTCCGTCCCGGCCGGGTGCGGGGCTCCGTCCCGGCGGGGTCGTCCTCGGGGGCCGCTGCCGCCGGGTACAGCTCCTCCGCCTCCCGCAGCTTGGTGCGGTGCAGCCGCGCGGCCGTGGCGGGGAAGGCGTGCGACCGGGCGGGCGCGTACGGCTCCGTGCCGCCGGTGGGCGTGACGGACCACCCCGTGCCGGCCTCGAGCAGCGACTGGTGCTTGACGCGGTAGTAGTCGGGGCTGACCTCCAGCGCGGTGCCCTCCGCGCCGCACGCGGCGGCGAGCAGGTGGAAGTGGAACCGCGAGGTGATCCACGTCTGACCCGGCCGGGCCGGGAAGCCCTCCTGCCAGAGCCGCGTGAACGGCACGAAGTTCTCCTCGGGGACGAGGTCGGCGAGCCGGTCGAAGGCCGCGCGGTCCGCGCCGGGGATCGCCTCGAGGTAGCGCACGGTCCGGCCCGCCAGTGCCGGACCCGTCAGCGCGGCCCGCACGGCGGCGACGGCGCCGTCGAGGATCCCGGGCTCGGTCATGTCGCTCTGCAGGCACACCCACACGTCGCCGTCGTCCGTCCCCTCGGCGGGCGCGCCGGTGAAGCCCGCGAGGCCGGGCAGGCCGAGGAAGGCGTCGTCGGGGGCGCGGTCGGCGCGGGCGAGCTGGGCGCTGGGCGCGTCACGGACCGTGGCGTGGTCGAAGGCGCCGAGCGCGGCGCGCAGGCCCTCGGCGTCGGTGGCGGGGGCCAGGCCCAGGCCGGTGGCGGCCAGCCGCGCCCCGGAGACCTCGCGCAGCCGCAGCGCCGCCCGGAGCAGGCGCGCGTGGTGCGGCCAGATGGAGTTCAGGTACCCGCCCCCGAGGAAGTGCACGGAACTCGCGCGCCGGGCGCCGAGCAGGCCGAGGTCGTAGCGCGGGGACCCCAGGTGCGTCACCACCCGGTCCACGTGGGCGTCCGCCGCGGCCGGGTCCATGCCGGTCGTCTCGAAGGCGAGCCGCCACAGGGTGTCGGTGGTCCGCAGACCCGGGTGCAGTCCGTCGAACAGGTGGGACGCCAGCCCCGGGTGGGGGCAGTCGAGCCACACCTCGGCGCCGGGCCGGGCGCGGGCGAGGAAGCGCAGCCACGAGGCGGCGATGAACTCGTCGCCGAAGTTCGGGTGACCGCTCGTGCCGACGAGGTACAGGACGTCCGCAGCGGGCGGGCGCTCGGTGGGGACTGGCTCCAGCATCCGCCCAGCCTACCGGGTGCGGCGGGGTGACCTGGGGCGACGCTCCTGGGCGGGGCGCCGCCGGGTCCGGGTGCCGGCCGTGGTCCCGCGCGAGGGCCGTGGCGTAGGATGGAGGATCTGCCGCGTGCCCCGGTGCGCGGCACGTTCCCGTCCGCACCGTCCCCAGGGAGGAGGCCCATGGCCAAGAAGGACACCGGTCGCCAGGTCGTCGCCAACAACAAAAAGGCCCGGCACGACTACCACATCCTCGACACCTACGAGGCGGGTCTCGCGCTCATGGGCACCGAGGTGAAGTCCCTGCGCATGGGGCGCGCCTCGCTCGTGGACGGGTTCTGCCAGTTCACCGACGGCGAGCTGTGGCTCGAGGGCGTCCACATCCCCGAGTACCTGCAGGGGTCGTGGACCAACCACTCCGCCCGCCGCCGCCGCAAGCTGCTCCTGCACCGCAGCGAGATGGACAAGATCCAGCAGAAGACGCGGGAGTCCGGCTTCACGATCGTGCCGCTGTCCCTCTACTTCGTGGACGGGAAGAAGGCCAAGGTCGAGATCGCCGTGGCCAAGGGCAAGCGGGAGTACGACAAGCGCCAGACCCTGCGGGAGCAGCAGGACAACCGCGAGGCCCAGCGGGCCATGCGCTACAAGAACCTGGGCTGAGGGTCCGGGGCGAATGCTTGCGGTCGGCAGGTACCGCGCGGTAGAATGGTGTGTCCCGCTGCGGCGGGGTGCTTGACAACAAAATACGGGGATGATCGGTTTCGACGATGTGAGTTGAGACAGGGGAAGCGGGTCGAGGACGCAGAGTTATCTCGTAAACGCTCTCTGTAAAACAATAGTTGCCAATTCTCAGAGCAACGTCGCCAAGTCTCAGAACGCCTTCGCCCTCGCGGCGTAAGCGCAACCAGACTACTTAGGTGACTGTCAGCCCGGGTTCGCCTTCGACCCGGGGTCTGGCATCAATCAGGAGGCCACTGCTCCAGCCGTTCGTCGCGGGCGTCTGGAGAACACTTTCGCGACTGAGTCCGTCGGCCACGTGTCTGCACGAGGGCCGGGACTGAGAAAACGCCACGCAGACTGCACCCGGAGAAGCCCTGACAATGCTGCATCGGACGGGGGTTCAATTCCCCCCATCTCCACGAGATCCCTGACCGGGGAGCGCCGCGAGGCGCTCCCCGGTTTTTTCGTGCCCGGATCGTTCCGGGGGCAGGGTGGGCGCCGTGCCGCCGCCCGGGAAGGGGCACGTCCCGGCGGGCCGTGTGACAAGCTGGTGGCGTACCGCAGACGACCGAAAGGGCAACGCCATGAGCCACAACGACAACACGCCAGACCAGAGCGGCACCGGTGCCGGCGGGTCGTCGAGCTCCGGTCGCCACGACCCGCCCGAGTACGGTCAGCGCGTCGAGGGAGCGCCTTCGGGACCCTCCTACGAGCCGCCGCGCTCCGGCCAGGGCGGCGCCGGCGACCCGTACGCCACACCGCAGTACGGCCAGGGGCAGCAGGGCTACCAGAGCCAGTACGGCCAGGGCCAGTACGGCGGCCAGGGCTACCAGGGCCAGGACTCCTACGGCCAGGGGCAGCAGGGCTACCAGGACCAGTACCGCCAGGGCCAGTACGACCAGGGTCAGTACGGTGGCCAGGGTTACCAGGGCCAGGGCCAGTACGACCAGGGCCAGTACGGCGGCCCGGGCTACCAGGGGCAGCAGGGCTACCAGGGGCAGTACGACATGAACCAGTACGGCGCGAGCCCGCGGCCCGCCGGCACGGGGCTGGGCATCGCCTCCCTGGTGCTGGGCATCGTGGCGCTGCTGACGTGCTGGTTCGTGCTCGGCATCGTCCCGGGCCTCGTGGGCCTGGTACTGGGCATCGTGGCGCTGCGCAAGCTGGGCAGGACGCCCGGCGCGTCCAAGGCCCTGCCGATCATCGGCATCGTGCTCAGCGTCCTGGCGATCCTGGCGAGCATCCTCTTCCTGGTGCTCTTCGGGGCGCTGTTCGGGGAGTTCGGGCCGGCCATGGAGGCCTGCTCGCAGTTCTCCAATGACCAGGCGGCGTTCCAGCAGTGCATCGAGCGGGAGATGGGCTTCACCGGCCAGGACCTCTGACCCCGGCCGGAGACCGACGACGACGGGGGCCCGCACCGGCCGGTGCGGGCCCCCGTCGTCGCGCGGGCGGCTCAGGAGCCGGTCGCGAGCAGCCCCAGCACCTCGTCGTGCAGCAGGCCGTTGGTGGCCAGCGCGTTGCCGCCGAAGGGCCCGGGCTCGCCCTCGAGGGACGTGAACCGGCCGCCGGCCTCCTCGACCACGGGCACCAGCGCGGCCATGTCGTGCAGGCTGAGCTCGGGCTCGCAGGCGATGTCCACGGCGCCCTCGGCGAGGAGGCAGTAGGACCAGAAGTCGCCGTAGGCCCGGGTCCGCCAGACCTCGTCGGTGAGCTCCAGGAAGCGCTCGCGCACCCCGCGGTCCCGCCACCCCGTGAGCGAGGAGTAGGACAGCGAGGCGTCGGACAGCCGCCCCACCTGGGAGACGTGGATCCGCTGGGCGTTGGCCAGGGACTTGCCGGTGAACGCGCCCGTGCCGGCCGCCGCCCACCAGCGGCGCCCGAGCGCCGGCGCGGAGACCACGCCGACCACCGGCCGGCCCTCGTCGACGAGGGCGATCAGGGTGGCCCACACCGGCACGCCGCGCACGAAGTTCTTGGTGCCGTCGATGGGGTCCACGACCCACTGCCGGGCGCCGCTGCCGGTGGCGCCGTACTCCTCGCCGATCACGGCGTCCCGGTTGCGCGCGCGCCCCAGCTGGGTGCGGATGAGCTGCTCGGCCTCGCGGTCGGCGTCCGTGACGGGGGTGAGGTCGGGCTTGGTCTCCACCGTGAGGTCCTGGGCCTTGAACCGGCGCATGGTCAGGCGGTCCACGGCGTCGGCCAGGATGTGGGCGAGGCGGAGGTCGTCGGTGTAGTTGCTGGGGCTGCGCATTGGTCCAACCTACCCCGAACCGCGGTCCCGGGCCTGGTCGGGCGGGGGTGCGAGGCAGCCCCCGCCCGGCGGCTCACTGGACGCCGAGCTCCTTGTCCTCGCGGGACTCCCCGGGGCGCTCCCCGGCCCCGAGCAGCCGGCGCAGGGAGACCAGCCGGGACTCGCCCGCCTCCCCGGCGCGGCCCTGCGCCACCCAGGCGTCCAGGGCGCAGCCGGGGGACGTCCCCGTGTGCCGGCAGCCCTTGGGGCACTCGGCGATCGCCTCGGCGAGCTCGTCGAAGGACTCCACGATCCGGTCGTGGTCCACGTGCGCCAGGCCGAACGAGCGGATGCCGGGGGTGTCGATGATCCAGGACCCGGGGGAGGCGTCCTCGATCTTCAGGGCGAGGGCCGACGACGACGTGTGCCGGCCCCGTCCGGTCACCGCGTTCACCCCGCCCGTGGCCCGGTCGGCGCCCGTGAGGGCGTTGACGAGGGTGGACTTGCCCACGCCGGAGTGGCCCAGCAGCACCGAGACGTGGCCGTCGAGACGCTCGCGCAGGGCCTCGACGAGCGCCGGGTCGAGGGGCAGCGTGGTCCCGTCGTCGTCGGCCGGGACGTCGCGGGCGGGTCCCGAGACGAGCACGGGCAGCTCGAGCGCCGTGTAGTGGGAGATCAGCTCGGCGGGGTCCCGCAGGTCGGTCTTGGTGATGCACAGCAGCGGTTCGATGCCGGCGTCGTAGGCGGCCACGAGGGAGCGGTCGATGAACCCGGTGCGGGGCTCGGGGTTGGCGGCGGCCACGACGACCACGAGCTGGTCGGCGTTGGCCACCACGACCCGCTCGACCGGGTCGGTGTCGTCCGCGCTGCGGCGCAGGACGGTGGAGCGCTCCTCGATCCGCACGAGGCGGGCCAGGCTGTCCGGGGCGCCGCTGACGTCGCCGACGAGACCCACGAGGTCGCCCGCGACCACGGGCCGGCGGCGCAGCTCCCGGGCGCGCACGGCCACGACCAGCCGCTCCCCGGGGGTGTCCTCCTCGAGGATCGCGGTGTAGCGGCCGCGGTCCACGGTGACGATGCGGCCGGTGACGGCGTCCTCGTGCGCCGGCCGCTCCTTGGTGCGCGGGCGGGAGCCGGTCTTGCTGGGACGGACGCGCACGTCCGACTCGTCCCAGTCGCGCCGGACGGAGTCCCTACGCGTCACGGCTCGTGCCCGTGAGCTCCGCCCACAGCCGGGGGAACTCGGGGAGGGTCTTGGCGGTGGTCGCGATGTTCTCGACCCGGACGTCCGGGACCACGAGGCCGATCACGGCGCCGGCGGTGGCCATCCGGTGGTCCTCGTAGCTGTGGAACGTCCCGCCGTGCAGGGGGGCCGGCCGGATCAGCAGCCCGTCCGCGGTCTCCTCGGCGTCGCCGCCGAGCCGGTTGATCTCCGTGACGAGCGCGGCGAGCCGGTCGGTCTCGTGGCCGCGCAGGTGGGCGATGCCGCGCAGCCGCGAGGGCGTGCCGGCGACCGCGCACACGGCCGCGACGGTGGGCGCGAGCTCCCCGGCCTCGCCGAGATCGAGGTCGACCCCGGTCACCGCGTCCGGTCCCGTGACGGTGAAGGTCCCGTCCGTGAGCTCCACCGCCGCGCCGAAGGCCGGGAGGATGTGCTTCCAGTGGTCGCCGCCCTGGGTGGTGCGGTCGGGCCAGCGGGGCACCGAGACCCGTCCGCCGGTCACCACGGCCGCGGCCAGGAAGGGGCCGGCGTTGGAGAGGTCCTGCTCGATGGTCACGTCGAAGGCCCGCACCGGCCCGGGGGAGACCCGCCACTCGTCGGGCACGGAGTCGTCCACGGAGACGCCGAGGCCGCGCAGCACCTCGACGGTCATCTCGACGTGCGGCATGGACGGCACACCGCGCCCCGAGCCGTCGGCGCTGCGGTGGCGCAGCACGAGCCCGTCGTCGAACCGGGCACCCGCGAGCAGCAGGGCCGAGACGAACTGGCTCGAGCCGGTGGCGTCGATCTCCAGCTCCCCGCCGCGCACGCCGCCGGTGCCGTGCACGGTGAAGGGCAGCCGGCCCCGGCCGTCGTCCTCGACCCGCAGGCCGAGCGCGCGCAGGGCGTCGATCACCGGTCCCATGGGGCGCACCCGGGCGCCCGGGTCGCCGTCGAAGGTGACGGGACGCCGTGCGAGGGTGGCGACCGGCGGCACGAAGCGCATCACGGTCCCGGCCAGCCCGCACTCGACCGTGACCGGTTCGGCGGCGTCCCAGGGGGCGGGCTCGACGAGCAGGTCGGGGCCGAAGCCGCCGTCCCCGGGCACCTCCTCGACGCGGGCCCCGAGGGCCCGCAGGGCCTCGACCATCAGCCGGGAGTCGCGGGAGTGCAGGGGCGAGCGCAGCCGGCACGGACCGTCGGCCAGGGCGGCGAGCAGCAGGTACCGGTTGGTGAGGGACTTCGAGCCCGGCACCGTCAGCTCGGCGACGACGGGACGGGGCCCGACGAACGGAGCCGGCCACAGCTCGTGCTGCGGGGCCGGCTCCGCGGCGTCGGGACGGGCTGCGGGGGCGGAGGACTCCGGCGGCATCACGACAGGGGGACCGGGGCCTAGCCCTGCTTGACGGCGTGCTGGAGGGCCTTCTCGGCCTTGGCCACCTGCTTCTGGGTGTCCTTGCCCAGCTTGGAGGCGTTCTTGCGGACGTCCCCGGCGAGGTGCTCGGCACGCCACAGCAGGGACGGGTTGCCCTCGGTGTCCACGGCGGCGAGCATGACGGCGCCCACCAGGGAGGAGTTCTTGAAGGCGGTGGAGCGGCGGGCGGCCTTCTGCTCCGGGGTGCTCGCCTCCGCGGCGCGGTAGTCGGCGTAGGCGTTGAGCGCGGTGGTGGTGACGAGCACGCCGGCCGAGAGGCGGGGCAGCTTGCCCAGCCCGAAGAGCACGGCGGCGCCGAGCTGCGCCGCGGCCAGGCCCTGGGCCACCACGGCGTGGTTCTGCAGCGCGGGTCCGGCCTGGGGGAAGGCCTTCGTGGCGGCGGAGATCGCCGGGGCGAGGTGCTGGGCGGCCTGGGACGAGTTGCGGAAGCTCTCCACCCCGTTGGCGACGTAACCGGTGGCCAGCAGCGGGCGGGCGATGCGACGGACGATGCTCATGGGTTCCTCCTCGGCGGCAGACGGTACCGCGGGGCTGTGTCGGGCGGGTCTGGATCGGCGGACGGCGCCGCTCGTCCCATCCTAGCCACGGGGACCGCGCCCGGGGCGAGCACGGGCCGGGCGCGGTGGGAATAGGTGCGACGGTGACACCCGTTGTGCAGGACAGCGGCCGCCCCGTCCGGGGCAGGTCACCGGCACAGGTTTTCGGAGGGACCCGCACGGCGGGGGAGAGGAGCAGTCATCACCGCCCCCACGAGCGTTCTCGAGCCCGCCCCGGCCCGCGCGCGCGTCCCCGTAGACTGGTCCGTGATGAACGAGCAGAACCAGCAGGGGGCCGCCCCCCAGCGCACCGAGCCGCCCGTCGACGTCGAGACCGAGTCCCCCGAGGACCGGAAGGCGCGCTTCGAGCAGGACGCCATGGTGTACGTGGACCAGCTCTACGCCGCCGCCCTGCGCATGGCTCGCAACCCGGCCGACGCCGAGGACCTCGTGCAGGAGGCCTACACGAAGGCGTTCTCCGCGTTCCACCAGTACAAGCCCGGCACGAACCTCAAGGCGTGGCTGTACCGCATCCTCACGAACACGTACATCAACCTCTACCGCAAGCGGCAGCGCGAGCCGCTGCAGGCGAACACCGACACCGTCGAGGACTGGCAGCTGCACCGCGCCGAGTCCCACACGTCCTCGGGGCTGCGCTCCGCGGAGGTGGAGGCGCTGGACCACCTGCCGGACAGCGACGTCAAGCGCGCCCTGCAGGAGCTGCCCGAGGAGTTCCGGCTGGCGGTGTACTTCTCCGACGTGGAGGGCTTCGCCTACAAGGAGATCTCCGAGATCATGGACACGCCGATCGGGACGGTGATGTCCCGCCTGCACCGCGGGCGGAAGCTGCTGCGCGAGAAGCTCGCCGACTACGCCGCCGAGCGCGGCTTCGACACGTCCAGGGTGACCGGCGACAAGAAGAAGGAAAAGGACAAGTAGACATGGCCGACTGCGAGAGCCTCGGATGCTGCACGGACGAGAGGATCCGCCTGATCTACGAGTACCTCGACGGGGTGCTCCCGGCGGACGACCTCGACGAGATCCACGGCCACCTCCTCGAGTGCCCGGAGTGCGCCCGCGAGTACGACCTGGAGTGCGTGATCCGCTCCGTGGTCCGGCGGTCCTGCGCGGAGACCGCGCCCGCCGACCTGCGGGTCTCGATCCTCGCCCGGCTGCACGGCGCGCGCCAGGACCCGCCCGCCGCCTGAGCGCGGCGCCCCGGCTCCCGCACGGCAGGACCTCCGGGCACACGGAAGGGCCCCGGACCGCGTCAGCGGTCCGGGGCCCTTCCGTCACGGCGTCGCCGGGGTCCGGGAAGGACCTCAGGCGTTGGGGCGCTTGCCGTGGTTGGCGCCGCCCTTGCGGCGGTCCTTGCGCTTGCGTCCGCGCTTGCTCATGCGAGCCTCCTGTCTGTCCGCGGTCGCCCGCGGCGGATCGTGGGTGTCGGCGTCCGTTCCCGCGTGGTCTGGTGATGTCAGCGGCGGCCGGACGAGGCACTGCCCGCCATTCTCTCACACGCGGGACGGGCGGGGCTCACCGGGGCTCGGGCAGGTCCAGCCAGTCGTACCAGCCGCGGTGCAGCACGAGCCACGCCATCAGCCCGTAGCCGGCCTGGCCGGGGTGTCCGTGGTTGGCCGCGAGGTCCTTGCGCCACTGCTCGTGGTGCTGCAGCGGGTTGAACGTGTCCACGTAGACGTGGTTGCGCCGGGTCGTGACGTCCGCGTAGGCGGCCGAGAGGTCCGCGATCCGGCGGTTGCGCTCGGCGTCCATCGTGGGCGGGGGGCCGACCACGAGGACCCGCACGTTGTGCTGGGAGGCGGTGTCGATGATGTTGGCCATGTTCAGCCGGGAGCGCGCGCTCGTGATGGACAGGTCGATGTCCAGGGTGGAGGGCGCGATGACCAGGCGGTTGTCGTGGCCGGGGGAGAAGCGGCGGGCCGCCTCCTCGAACCAGCGCTCGTTGAGCGACTCGCTGCCCTCGCCGGGCGCCGCCAGGTTGTAGGCGGACACGGGGGCCACGTGGTGCGGGGTCCGGGCCATGACCCGCCCGAACCAGCCGAGGCCCCGGGGGTCGCCCTCGCCGGCCAGCAGCTCGTCACCGACTGCGACAATTCTGATCCTTCGTTGCTCCACGTCGTTCTTTCTGGTCGGGGGTGCGGGATGTCGGGGGGACGAGCGGCGCCGGCCCGTGGGCACGGGCCGGCGCCGGACTCGCTGGGGACGTGCGGGAGGGCAGGGGCACGGGCCCCGCCCTCCCGGGACGGGCTCAGTCGCGCTCGAAGGCCGTCTGCACCAGGGTCTCGAGCTCGGCCGCGTGGCGCTTGGCCGAGCCGTTGGCCGGGGACGCGGACGCGGGGCGGGAGGCGAGCCGGACCGGCCGGTCGAGCTGCGGCAGGAGGTTGACCGCCATGAACGGCCAGGCGCCCTGGTTGGCGGGCTCGTCCTGCGCCCACGTGAGGCGGGCCTCGGGGTACTTGCCGAGCTCCTCCCGGATCTCCGCGAGGGGCAGCGGGTACAGCTGCTCCACGCGCACGATCGCCGTCCTCCGGTCCTTGCGCTCCTCGCGGGCCGCGGCGAGGTCGTAGTAGAGCCGGCCGGAGACCAGCACCACGTCGGTGACCTCGGCGGCCTCGAGCCCCGCCTGGTCGCCGATCACCGGGCGGAACGCGCCGGAGGTGAACTCCTCGATCGGGGAGGCCGCCGCCTTGAGGCGCAGCAGCTGCTTCGGCGTGGCCACCACCAGCGGCTTGCGCGGGCGGCTGTAGGCCTGCCGGCGCAGCAGGTGGAAGTGGTTCGACGGCGTCGAGGGGTTGGCCACGACCATGTTCTTCTCGGCGCACAGCGTCAGGAAGCGCTCGATCCGGGCCGAGGAGTGGTCCGGGCCCTGCCCCTCGAAGCCGTGCGGCAGGAGCATGACCAGCGACGAGCGCTGGCCCCACTTCTGCTCCGCGGAGGAGACGAACTCGTCCAGGATGATCTGGGCGCCGTTGACGAAGTCGCCGAACTGCGCCTCCCACACGGTCAGGGCGTCCGGGCGCTCCACGGAGTAGCCGTACTCGAAGCCCAGCACGCCGTACTCGGACAGCAGCGAGTTGTAGATCGCCAGCTGAGCCTGGTTCCCGGAGAGGTGGTTGAGCGGGGTCCACTCCGCGCCGGTGCCGGAGTCGTAGAACACGGCGTGGCGCTGAGTGAACGTGCCGCGCCGGACGTCCTGGCCGCTCATCCGGACCGGGATGCCCTCCATCATGAGGGAGCCGAAGGCCATGAGCTCGCCCATGCCCCAGTCCACGCCGCCCTCGCGGGTCATCGCCTCGCGGCGCTCGAGGAGCTTGCGCAGCTTCTTGTGCACGGCGAAGTCCTCGGGGACCTCCACGTGCACCGCGCCGATCCGCTGGGCGGCCTCGGTCGAGATGGCCGTGGTGCGGGGGATCGAGACCCCGGAGTCCGCCTGCTGGGCGGAGGGCCGCTCGATGTTCGAGATCGCGGCGGAGTCCCCGGTGACCAGCGGGATGGAGGACGTCTGCGCCTCGTGCGTCTCGGCGAAGACCCGCTCCAGGCGCTCCTGGTAGTCCTTCAGCGCCCGGTCGGCCTCCTCCTGGGTGATGTCGCCGCGGCCCACGAGGTTCTCGGTGTAGATCTTGCGGGTCGAGCGCTTCTCCTCGATGAGGTTGTACATCAGCGGCTGGGTCATCGAGGGGTCGTCGCCCTCGTTGTGGCCGCGGCGCCGGTAGCACACGAGGTCGATGATGACGTCCTTGTGGAACGTCTGCCGGTACGCGAACGCCATCTGGCCCACGTGCGTGACGGCCTCGGGGTCGTCGGCGTTGACGTGGAAGATCGGCGCCTGGAGTCCCTTGGCGATGTCCGTCGCGTAGGTGGTGGACCGGGCCGCGGCGGGCGCGGTGGTGAAGCCCACCTGGTTGTTCACGACCACGTGGACGGTGCCGCCCACGGTGTAGCCGGGCAGCAGCGCCATCTGCAGGACCTCGGCCACCACGCCCTGGCCCGCGAAGGCCGCGTCGCCGTGAACCTGGATCGGCAGCACCGGGAACGTCCCGTCGCCCTCGGGCCCGGCGCCCAGGACGTCCGTCTTGGCCCGGGCGATGCCCTCGATGACCGGGTCGGCGGCCTCGAGGTGGGACGGGTTCGCGGCGAGGTAGACCTGGGTCTCGTTGCCGTTGTCGGAGGTGAAGGAGCCCTCCGTGCCGAGGTGGTACTTCACGTCGCCGGAGCCCTCGGTGGTGCGCGGGTCCTGGCTGCCCTCGAACTCGCGGAACACCTGGGCGTAGGACTTGCCGGCGATGTTGGTGAGCACGTTGAGCCGGCCGCGGTGGGCCATGGCGATGCCGACGCCCGCGAGCCCGGCGTCGGCGGCGTCGGAGATGATCTCGTCCAGCAGCGGGATCAGGGACTCGCCGCCCTCGAGGGAGAAGCGCTTCTGGCCCACGTACTTGGTCTGCAGGAACGTCTCGAACGCCTCGGCGGCGTTGAGCCGGCCCAGGATGCGGAACTGCTCCTCGCGGCTGGGCTTCTGGTAGCCGTGCTCGAGCTGGTCCTGGAACCACTCGCGCTCCTCCGGCTCCTGCAGGTGCATGTACTCCACGCCGAGGGTGCGGCAGTAGGCGTCCCGCAGCCGGCCCAGGATGGTGCGCAGGCTGAGCACGTCCGCGCCGCCGAAGCCGCCGGTGGGCCACTCGCGCTCCAGGTCCCACAGGGACAGCCCGTAGGTGCGGATGTCGAGGTCCGGGTGCTTGCGCATCACGTACTCGAGCGGGTTGGTGTCGGCCATGAGGTGGCCGCGGACCCGGTACGCGTGGATGAGCTGCTGGATCCGGGCGACCTTGTTGACCTGGATCTCCGGGTTGACCTGGTTGTCCACGGCCCAGCGCACGGGCTCGTAGGGGATCCGCAGGGCCTCGAAGATCTCGTCGTAGAAGTCGTCCCCGCCCAGCAGGTAGGACTCGATGAGGCGCAGGAACTCGCCGGAGCCCGCGCCCTGGATGACGCGGTGGTCGTAGGTCGAGGTCAGGGTGATGATCTTCGAGACCGCGTGCCGCGCGATGGTCTTGGGGGAGGAGCCCCGGTACTCGGCGGGGTGGTCGAGGGCGCCCACGCCGACGATGCACGCCTGGCCCTTGGACAGCCGCGGCACGGAGTGCACGGTGCCGATGCCGCCCGGGTTGGTCAGGGACACCGTGGTGCCCTGGTAGTCCTCCATGGTCAGCTCGTTGGCGCGCGCGCGGCGGACGACGTCCTCGTACGCGTTCCAGAACTGCATGAAGGACATGGCCTCGGCGCCCTTGATGTTCGGCACCACGAGGTTGCGGGAGCCGTCCTTGTTCGGGATGTCGATGGCGATGCCGAAGTTGACGTGGGCGGGGTGCACCGCCACGGGCTTGCCGTCCTGCTCGTCGTAGACGACGTTCTGGGAGGGGTAGTTGGCCAGCGCCTTGATCACGGCGTAGCCGATCAGGTGCGTGAAGGACACCTTGCCGCCGCGGTTGCGGGAGAGGTGGCTGTTGATCACGATCCGGTTGTCGATCAGCAGCTTCGCCGGGACGGCGCGGACCGTGGTGGCGGTGGGGACGGTGAGGGACGCGTCCATGTTGGCGGCCACGGCCTTCGCCGGCCCGCGCAGCTTGACGACCTTGTCCTCGGCCGGCGCGTCGTGGTTGGGGGCCGTGGCGCGGGCG
Source organism: Kocuria sp. WN036 (assembly GCF_002287015.1). Taxonomy (NCBI): domain Bacteria; kingdom Bacillati; phylum Actinomycetota; class Actinomycetes; order Micrococcales; family Micrococcaceae; genus Kocuria; species Kocuria sp. WN036. The sequence goes on along the minus strand of NZ_NSKF01000008.1, from coordinate 26,015 downwards.
CGGGCGGGCTGGGCCGGGATGGGCCTCTTGGCGTCGGAGGCCTCGGTCTCACCCTGGTCGGTCTCGGGCCGGCCCTCGGCCTTGGCACCGGACCTGGTGGGCGCGGGCGCCGTGGCGGGCTTCGCGGCCGGGGCGGGGGAGGTGCGGGCGGCGGTGCGCTGGGCGGCGGGCGGCTGGGGGGCGGCGGCCTTGGGCTGCGCGGGGGCGGCCGCCGGGGCCGCCTTCGGCGCCGGGGCCTTCGCGGCGCCCGACGGCTCCGGGGCGGTGCTGCTGTCCGCGCTCATCGACTCGAAGATCGGCCACCACTTCTCGTCCACCGAGTTCTTGTCCGTCCGGTACTTCTCGAACAGTTCGTCGACGAGCCACTCGTTACCTGCGAATTCTTCAGGGATGGGGTGCTGTGGCTGATGTGGCACGGGGAATACGCCTCTTCCATGGTTGATCGCGTGGAGGCCGTCTGCCCGGTCTCCACAGTGTCGGTCCCGGCAGCGTCCGGACCCGCCGCCGGTGTTCCTCGCCGGCCGTCTCCCGTGACAGCCGGCGGCGTCCGCCTCCGGAACCTGCCGGACGGTCGTCGACCGGGCGCGGCCGTACCTCCGGCGAGTCTAGTGATCCGCGCGGCGGCATGGCTAGTCCGCGCCCCCGGCCCCGGGGCGCGTGTCGCGGGCCCCGGCTAGACTGGCGCGCGTGCGATTTCTCAACACCCCCACGTCCGACCTGACCTACAGCGACGTCTTCCTCGTCCCCTCGAGCTCCCGGGTCACCTCCCGGTTCGACGTCGACCTCACCCCGCGCGACGGCACGGGCGCCACCGTGCCGCTGGTGGCCGCGAACATGACCGCCGTGACCGGGCGCCGGATGGTCGAGACGCTGGCCCGCCGCGGCGGTCTGGGCATCCTGCCGCAGGACATCCCGCTGGACGTCATCGCGGACGTCACGTCCTGGGTCAAGGAGCGCTCGCCGCGCTTCGAGACCCCCGTGGTCCTCGGGGACGAGGACACCGTCCACGACGCCCTGGGCATCATGCACAAGCGGCCCCACGGCGCCGTGGTGGTGTGCGGTCCGGGGCGGGCCTACCGAGGGGTGGTGCTCGCGGCCGACTGCGCCGAGGTGGACCGCTTCACCCAGCTCGGCTCGATCATGCGCACCGACGCCCCGGTGTTCACCCTGGCGGAGGTCCGGGCCGGGTCCGGCGACGACGTCCTCGCCGCCGCCTACGACCGGCTCGCGCAGACCCGCGCCCACGTGGCGCCGGTGCTCGACGGCGACACGGTGGTGGGCGTGCTGACCCGCAAGGGCACGGTCCGCTCCACGATCTACACCCCCGCCCTGGACGGCGCGGGCCGGCTCCGGGTGGGCGCCGCCGTGGGCATCAACGGGGACGTCCGGGGCAAGGCCCGGGCGCTGCTCGACGCCGGCGTGGACGTGCTCGTGGTGGACACCGCCCACGGCCACCAGCGCAAGATGGTGGAGGCCCTCGAGCTGGTCCGCGCGGCGGCCCCCGACGTGCCCGTCGTGGCGGGCAACGTGGTCACCGCCGACGGCGTCCAGGACCTCGTCGACGCCGGCGCGGACATCGTGAAGGTCGGCGTGGGCCCCGGTGCGATGTGCACCACCCGGATGATGACCGCCGTGGGCCGGCCCCAGTTCTCCGCCGTGCTCGAGTGCGCCGAGGCCGCCGCCGGGCTGGGCCGGCACGTCTGGGCGGACGGCGGCGTGAAGCACCCCCGGGACGTCGCCCTCGCCCTGGCGGCGGGGGCCAGCCAGGTCATGGTGGGCTCCTGGTTCGCCGGCACCCACGAGGGCCCGGGCGAGCTGAACGTGGACGCCGACGGCCGCATGTACAAGGAGAGCTTCGGCATGGCCTCGACCCGCGCCGTGCGCGAGCGCACCCGCGGCGAGGGCGCCTTCGCCCGCGCCCGCAAGGGGCTCTTCGAGGAGGGCATCTCCAGCTCCAAGATGTACCTCGACCCCGAGCGCCCCGGCGTGGAGGACCTCGTGGACCAGATCACCGCGGGCGTGCGCAGCTCCATGACCTACGCGGGCGCCACGACCCTCGAGCAGTTCGCGGCCCGGGCCGTGGTCGGCATCCAGTCCGCGTCCGGCTACGAGGAGGGCAGGGCGCGCCCCGTCAGCTGGTCCTGAACCGGCGCCGGAGGGCTCCCGCTCCGGTACCCTGGAGCTCTCATGGACTCGTTCAGTAGTTGCCGGCCCGGCCGCGGCGCCCCCCGCCGCGGCCCCCGAGCCGGCTCGCCCACCGTCCCCCGCTCCGCCCCCGGCCGCCCGGCCGCCGACCGCCCCGTCCCCGCCCGGCGGGCCGCCGCGGGAGGCCGCTCCTGATGGAATGGCTGCTCCTGGCGGCGGGTCTGCTCCTCATCCTCGGCACGGGCTTCTTCGTGGCCGTGGAGTTCTCCCTCGTGGCCCTCGACCAGACCACGGTGCGCCGGGCGATCGCAGAGGGCGACCGCGCGGCGGAACCGCTGCTGAAGTGCCTCAAGTCCCTGTCCACGCAGCTCTCCAGCTGCCAGCTGGGGATCACACTGACCACACTTCTCACCGGCTACACCCTGGACCTGGCGCTCCAGTCCTTCCTGCGGGAACCGATCGCCGAGCTCACCGGTCTGTCCGTGGCGGCCGCCGGGGGAGCGACCCTGGCGCTGTCGATGCTCATCTCCACGCTGCTGTCCATGCTGCTGGGCGAGCTCGTGCCCAAGAACTGGGCCATCGCGGAGGCGTTCCGGGTGGGGCGGCTGGTCGCCCGTCCCCAGCTCGTGTTCACCGCGGTGTTCAAGCCGTTCGTCGTCACCCTCAACGGCGTGGCCAACCGGGTCCTGCACCTGTTCGGGATGGAGGCCAAGGAGGAGCTCTCGGGCGCGCGCTCGCCGGAGGAGCTGTCCTCGATGGTCCGCCGCTCCGCGAAGATGGGCACCCTGGACGCCGGCACCGCCGCGTTCGTCGCGAAGACCCTCACCTTCGCCGAGCGCACGGCCGCGGACGTCATGACGCCCCGGATCCGCGTGCAGATGCTCGACTCCCACGAGTCCGTCGCGGACGTCGTGGCCGTCGCCTCCCGCACCGGGCACTCCCGGTTCCCCGTGATGGACGACTCCCCGGACGACGTCCGCGGGGTGGTCCACGTCAAGAAGGCCGTGGCCGTGCCGTCGGAGCGCCGCGCCGCCCTCGAGTGCGGGGCGATCATGGAGGACGTCCTGCGCGTGCCCGAGACCGTCCACCTCGACTCCCTGCTCGTGCAGCTGCGCTCCGGCGGGCTCCAGATGGCCGTCGTCGTCGACGAGTGGGGCGGCACCGCCGGCGTCGTGACCCTCGAGGACCTCGTGGAGGAGGTGGTCGGGGAGGTCTCCGACGAGCACGACCGGCTCAGCCTCGGCGCCCTGCAGTCCGCGGCGGGCGAGTGGTACTTCCCCGGGCTGATGCGCCCCGACGAGGTCTCCGAGCAGATCACCGAGCTCGACATCGAGGACGGTCCCGCCTACGAGACCATGGGCGGGTTCATGATGGACCGGCTCGGGCAGGTCCCGAAGCCCGGGGACGTGGTCCCCGTCCAGGGCGGCGTGCTCGAGGTCGCCCGGATGGAGGGGCGCCGCGTGGACCGCATCCGGTTCGTCCCCGCACCGGCCGAGCCCGAGGACGCCCCCGCAGGGGCCCGCGAGAGCGGCGCCCGAGAGGAGGACGCACGATGAGCGACTGGGCAGGCCTCGCGTGGCTCGTGGTGCTCCTGGCAGGCAACGCCTTCTTCGTGGGCGGCGAGTTCGCCGTCATGTCCGCGCGGCGCAGCCAGATCGAGCCGCTGGCCGAGGAGGGCAACAAGCGGGCCCGGACCGCGCTGTACGCGATGGAGCACGTGTCCCTCATGCTGGCCTGCTGCCAGCTGGGCATCACCGTGTGCTCGCTGCTGATCCTCAACATCTCCGAGCCGGCGCTGCACCACATCGTCTCCGGCCCGCTGGTCCACCTGGGCGTGCCGGCCGAGGTCGCCGACGTCAGCGGGTTCCTCACGGCCCTGCTCGTGGTCACCTTCCTGCACGTGGTGTTCGGCGAGATGGTGCCGAAGAACATGTCGGTGTCCGCCGCGGACCGCGCCGTGCTGCTGCTGGCGCCCCCGCTCGTGCTCGTCTCCCGCATGGTCAAGCCGGTGATCGCCACGCTGAACTGGACGGCGAACCACGTCCTGAAGCTCATGGGCATCGAGCCGAAGGACGAGGTGTCCTCGACCTTCACCCTGGACGAGCTCCAGTCCATCGTGGCGGAGTCCACGAAGGAGGGCACGGTGGCGGACCAGACGGGCCTGCTCTCCGGCGCGCTCGAGTTCTCGTCCAAGCGCACCGCCGACGTGATGGTGCCGCTGCACCAGCTCGTCACGCTGCCCGAGGACGCCTCCGCGGCGGACGTCGAGAAGGCGGTGGCCCGCACGGGCTTCTCCCGCTTCGCCCTCACGGAGGACGACGGCGAGCTCAACGGCTACCTGCACATCAAGGACGTGCTCTCGATCCCGGAGAGCCGCTACAACGAGCCGGTGCCGGTGACCCGGGTGCGCTCGCTGGCGAACCTGCGTCCCGGCATCGAGATCGACGACGCGCTGGCGGCGATGCAGCGCACGGGCTCGCACCTGGCGCGCGTGGTCGACGCCGGCGGGCAGACCCTGGGCGTGCTGTTCCTCGAGGACGTCATCGAGGAGCTGGTGGGCGAGATCCGGGACACCACCCAGGACCGGCGGCAGCGCCGCGGGGACCGGGTGGACACCTCGGAGCCGCCGCGCTGAACGGCCGGCGCCCGCCGCGGGGACTCCCGCGGCGGGCGGCGCCGGGCGCCCGGCGCCGCGACCGGGCCCCGGCTCAGGCCAGGACGCGGACCGCCGCGGGGAGCACGTCCACGCGCACGGGCAGCGGGCCGAGGCGCTCCCCGTCCGCGTAGACGGTGACGTCCGGGGCGTCCACGGCCACGGCGCGGACCCGTTCGATCCGCACGCTCTCCAGCGCCACGTGGCGGCCCGAGAACAGCCGGGGGAACAGGAGCAGGAACCGGGCCCGGCCCAGGGGCGCCACGGTGAACAGCTCCAGCAGCCCGTCGTCCGCCCGGGCGTCGGGCACGATCCGCAGGCCGCCCCCGATCGACGACGTGTTGGCGACGTTCAGCAGGACCCCGTCCCGGCGCTCCGTGCGGCGCTGGCCGCCGGCGTCCTCGATCTCGAGCCGGTAGTGGACGGTGCGCAGCCGCGCGATCTCCACCAGGACGGCCAGCAGGTAGCGGGAGGAGCCGGCCGGGCGCAGCCACCGGTTGGCCCGCTCGTTGACCACGGCGTCGAAGCCCGCGCACAGGGCGGTCGCGAAGCAGGACGTGCGGCCGTCCGCGAAGCGCACCCGGCCCACGTCGAGGCGGCGGTCCCGGGGGTCGTCGAGCCGGCGCAAGATCCGCCCGGCCGCGGCCACCGGGTCCCGGAGCGGCACGCGCAGGTGGCGGGCCAGGTCGTTGCCGGTCCCGCACGGCACCACGCCCAGCGGGACGTCGACGCCCTGCGCGGCGAGCTCCACGAGCACACCGAGGCCGGCCTGCACCATCCCGTCCCCGCCCACGACCACGAGCGCCCGGGTGGTGAGGGCGTGCGCCCGCAGCCGGTCGCGCACCAGCCCCACCAGGGTGCCGAGGCCCGCGGCGGAGAGCACCACGGCCTCGTCACCGCCGGTCCGCAGGAGCTCCGCGGCCCGGTGGGCGTCCTCGAGGGCCCGGCCGCGGCCGGCGCACGGGTTGACCGCCAGGACGAAGACGCCGCGGGACGGGCCCGGCTCAGCCATCGGCCCGCCGCGCCGCGCAGGCGGCGCACAGGCCGGTGATCTCGACCGTGTGGTCCACCTCGGTGAAGCCGTGGGCGGCGGCGGTGCGCCCGGCCCACTCCTCGACCGCGGGGGCCTCGAGCTCCACGGCGGCGCCGCAGCGGCGGCACACCAGGTGATGGTGGTGGTGCTCGGCGGCGCAGCGGCGGTAGATCGCCTCGCCGTCGTCGCTGCGCAGGACGTCCAGCTCGCCGAGCTCGGACATCGACTGCAGGATCCGGTAGGTCGTGGCCAGGGAGACGGAGTCGCCGCGCTCCCGCAGCAGGGCGTGCAGGTCCTGCGTGGAGATGAAGTCCTCCAAGGACGCGAGCGCCCGCGCGACGGCGCGGCGCTGCCGGGTGTTGCGGACCTCCCCGGCGCTCCCCCCGCTGGTTCTCACGCTCACGCCTCGTCCTCTCGTCGCTGGTGCCCGGGCCGGGCACCAGCTTAACAAGGACCGCGCGGAACGTGCCCCGCCGGCCGGTGGGACCCGGGGTTAGGGTGGGCCCATGGAGCTCATCAAGTACACCCACTCGTGCGTGCGGCTCGAGAACGAGGGCAGGGTCCTGGTGATCGACCCGGGCAAGTTCTCCGGACGGGAGGAGCTGGCGGAGGCCCTCGACGGGGCCGACGTCCTGCTCGTCACGCACGAGCACCCGGACCACCTCGACCCCGAGCCGGTGCACGCGCACCTCCGGGCGCACCCGGAGGTGCAGGTGTACGCCCCGGCCCCGGTGGCCGCGGGGCTCCGGGAGGCCCTGGGGGAGGGCCACGCGATCCACGACGCCGAGCCCGAGACCGTGCTGGAGCTCGAGGGCTTCACCGTGCGGACGTTCGGCGGCCAGCACGCGCTGATCCACACGCTCATCCGCACCGTGGACAACATCGGCTACCTGGTCGAGGACACGGTCTACCACCCCGGCGACTCGCTGGTGGTCCCGCACGGGCTCTCCGCCCCCGTGCTGCTGGCGCCGATCCACGCGCCGTGGAACAAGCTGGCGGAGGTCGTCGACTTCGTGGTGTCCGTGCGCCCCGAGCGGGTCTTCCAGATCCACGACGGCCTGCTCTCCGACAACGGCCTCGGCGTGATCGAGGGCCAGCTCACCTCGTTCGCCGCCAAGTACGGGGCCGAGTACCGCCACCTCGCCGTCGGCGAGCGCGTCGCCCTGTAGCCGCGGGACCGCCCGGCCCGCCGACCGCACCCGACCCACCACCGAAAGGGAGCACCTGTGAGCACCGTCTTCACGAAGATCATCGAGGGGGAGATCCCCGGCCGTTTCGTCTGGCAGGACGAGCGCTGCGTCGGCTTCCTGTCGATCGACCCGCTCGCGCAGGGCCACACGCTCGTGGTCCCGCGCGAGGAGCACGACCACTGGGTCGACCTGCCGGAGGACCTGGCGGCGCACCTGATGGTGGTCTCCCAGCGCATCGGGCGGGCCATCGACGCCGTCTGGCGGCCGGCGCGGGTAGGCCAGATGATCCAGGGCTTCGAGGTCCCGCACACCCACGTGCACGTGTGGCCGGCGGAGACGGTCGAGCAGTTCCAGTTCGTCAACGTGCTCCGCGACCCGGACCCCGCCTGGATGGACGAGGCCGCGGAGCGGATCCGGGCCGCCCTCGTCGAGGCCGGGCACGGGTCCGCCGTGCCGCAGGCCTGACCGGCCGCCGGGTCAGGCCCGGGCGGCCCCGAGGGCGTCCTTGAGGGCCTTGCGGATCCGCTTCTCCGAGACGGTGTGGGCGGTGCCCAGCTCCTGGGCGAACAGCGAAACCCGCAGCTCCTCGATCATCCAGGCCACCCGGCGCAGCTCGTCCGGGACCGGGGCGTGCGTCGGCAGGGCGTCCAGCGCGGCGTCGTAGTCGTCCTCGAGCTTCTGCACGGCGAGCATCCCGACCGTGTCCCGCTGCAGGTGGCCGGAGAGCTTCTCGAGCCGCACCTCCATCGCCCGCACGTAGCGGGGCAGGTGCTGGAGCTGGTCGTAGCCGGTGGCGGCGACGAAGCCCGGGTGCACGAGGTGCTCGAGCTGGGCCTTGACGTCGTTGAGCGAGTTCACCGCGGCGAGCGAGGACGACCGCTTGAGCTGCTTGCGGATCCGGGCGGCCCCGGAGAGCACCTGCTCCACGAGCGCGGTGACCTGGAAGACGGTGTCGATGAGCTCGGCCCGCACGTGCTCGTGCAGCGCGTCGAACTCCGCCCGGGTGAAGGGGGGCTCGGGCGGCGTGAGCTTGTCGATGGCCGCGACCGTGCAGTCCGCGATGAGCTCGGTCACCGACCCGTGCGGGTTCTGCGTGAAGACCAGCTTCTCCCGGTTGTTGAGGTGCTCCAGCACGTACCGCTCGGGGGAGGGGATGCGCAGCTGCAGCAGCGTGATCACCCCGCGGCGCTGGGCGGCCCGCTGCTCGGCGGCGGAGGACAGGATGCGCACGGCCACCGTGGCCTCCCGGCCGGCGGGCCGGCTCCCCGCGGCCCGGGGACGCTCGGGGACGAGCGCCGGCCACCCGGTGATCCGCTGGCCCGCCACCGTCGTCTCCACGCTGCGCGGCAGGTCCTCCTCGGGCCACGCCGTCAGCCCCGAGCGCTCGAGCGCCGGCGGGGCCGGCGCCGCGTCCGGGGGCCGGGGCGCGGGGGAGCGCGGGCCGTTCCGGGCGGGGCCGCCGGCCGGGGCGCCGGGGGCCGCGCCGGGCACCGCGCCCAGGGACTCGGCCAGGGCGGCACGGATCTCGTCGTGCAGCTCCGCCCGGAGCGCCTCGAGGTCCTCGCCCTCGCCCAGCACCCGGTTGCGGCGGTCCCGCACCTCGAAGCGCATCCGAAGGTGGGCCGGGACGGCCTCCCAGTTCCAGGAGCCCGGCGGGACCACGTGGCCCTTGAGCCGGCGCAGGACCAGCTCCAGGGACGGCTCGAGGGCGTCGACGGCGGGGTCGAAGTCGGCGTCGAGCATCGCCACCGCCTGGCGGGCGACGTCGGGGGCGGGCACGAAGTTGCGGCGCACGGCCTTCGGCAGGGACTTGATGAGCGCGGTGACGAGCTCGGTGCGGAACCCGGGGATCTGCCACCGGAACTGCTCGGGGTCCAGCTGGTTGAGGAACAGCACGGGCACGCGCACGGTCACGCCGTCCGCCTGGTCGGAGCCCGGGGCGAACTCGTAGGCGAGGTCCAGCACCAGCTCCCCGTCCCGGGTGCGCCGGACCCACTGGCGCGGGTAGAGCGACTCGTCGTAGCCGCCGGCCTCCTCGGCGATCAGGTCCTCGGGGTCCAGGTCCAGGAGGTGCTCGTCCTGCTGGCGGGCCTTCTTCCACCACGCGTCGAAGTGCCGTGCCGAGACCACGGACTCGGGGATCCGGGCGTCGTAGAACGCGAACAGGGCCTCGTCGTCGATCCGCAGGTCCTTGCGGCGCAGCCGGTTCTCGAGCTCCTCGACCTCGGCCAGGCGCTTGCGGTTGCGCGCCCAGAACCGGTGCCGGGTCTGCCAGTCGCCCTCCACGAGGGCGTGGCGGAGGAACAGCTCCCGCGCCAGGGCGGGGTCCACCCGCCAGAAGTTGATCCGGCGCTGGGCCACGACGGGCACGCCGTAGAGGGTGACCTTCTCGTAGGCCGTCACGGATCCCTGCGCGCGGGACCAGTGGGGCTCCGAGACGCTGCGCTTGACCAGGTGCGGGGCCAGCTCCTCGGCCCACAGCGGGTCGATCGCGGCGTTGACGCGGGCCCACAGCCGGGAGGTCTCCACGAGCTCGGCGGACATGACCCAGTCGGGGGACTTCTTGAACAGGTTGGAGCCCGGGAAGACGGCGAACCGCGAGCCGCGGGCGCCCTGGTACTCCCGCTTGCGCTCGTCCTTGAGCCCGATGTGGCTGAGCAGCCCCGCCAGCAGCGAGACGTGGATCTCCCGCTCCTTCCCGGAGGGGTCCACCTCGCGGCCCTTGCCGACCCGGATGCCGACCTGCTGGCCCATCTGGCGCAGCTGGGCGTAGAGGTCCTGCCACTCCCGGATGCGCAGGAAGTTCAGGTGCTCCCGCCGGCACAGCTTCCGGAACTGCGTCGAGGAGAGCTCCTCCTGCTGCTCCTGCACGTAGCGCCACAGCAGCAGCCAGCTCGTGAAGTCGGAGTTCTCGTCGAAGAACCGCTTGTGCAGCTCGTCCGCCTGCTGCCGCTTCTCCAGGGGGCGCTCGCGGGGGTCCTGGACGGTCAGCGCCGCCGCGAGGACCATGACCTCCCGGGCACAGCCCCGCCGGTCCGCCTCCACGATCATCCGGCCCAGCCGCGGGTCCACCGGCAGCTGCGCCAGCTGGCGGCCCACCGGGGTGAGGGGCCCGCCGCGGGCGTCGTCGTCCCGCCCGCCCCGCGGGGACGCGCCCCGCGGCTCCTTGAGAGCGCCCAGCTCCCGGAGCAGGGCCACGCCGTCCTTGACGGCCCGGGACTCCGGCGGCTCCACGAAGGGGAAGCGCTCGATGTCCCCGGGCTCCTTGACGACCCCCACCGAGGTCATCTGCAGGATCACGGCCGCCAGGGACGTGCGCAGGATCTCGGGATCGGTGAACTCCGGGCGGGAGAGGTAGTCCTCCTCCGAGTACAGCCGGATGCAGATGCCGTCCGAGACGCGCCCGCAGCGTCCCGCCCGCTGGTTCGCCGAGGCCTGGGAGATCCGCTCGATCGGGAGGCGCTGCACCTTGGTCCGCGCCGAGTAGCGCGAGATGCGGGCCGTGCCCGGGTCGATCACGTACTTGATGCCGGGGACGGTCAGCGACGTCTCGGCCACGTTGGTGGCCAGCACGATCCGGCGGCGGCCCGACGGCGCGAACACCCGGTGCTGCTCCGCCATGGACAGCCGGCCGAACAGGGGCAGGATCTCGGCGTCGGCCAGGCCCCGGACCCGTTTCAGGGTGCCCTGCAGCGCCTCCTGGGCGTCGCGGATCTCCCGCTCGCCGGCGAAGAAGATCAGGATGTCCCCGGGCGGCTCCGCGGAGAGCTCCTCGACGGCGTCGCACACGGCGTCGATCGGGTCCCGGTCCTCGTCCTCCAGCCCGTCGCCGGCGTCCTCGGCGTCCTGGCCGCCGTCCCCGGAGCGCGGCTGGGCCAGCGGGCGCCAGCGGATCTCCACCGGGTACGTGCGGCCCGAGACCTCGATGACGGGGGCCCGTCCCGGCTCGCCGCCCTCGGTCTCCTCCGGCGCGAAGTGCCGGGCGAAGCGCTCGGGGTCGATCGTGGCCGAGGTGATGATCACCTTGAGGTCGGGGCGCCGGGGCAGGATCCGCCGGAGGTAGCCCAGCAGGAAGTCGATGTTGAGGGAGCGCTCGTGGGCCTCGTCGATGATGATCGCCGAGTACTTCTGCAGCAGGCGGTCGTGCTGGATCTCGGCGAGCAGGATGCCGTCCGTCATCAGCTTGACCCGTGAGTCCGCGCCCACCTCGGAGGTGAAGCGCACCTGGTAGCCGACCGTGCCGCCGATCTTCTCGCCGAGCTCCGAGGAGATCCGCTCCGCGACCGAACGCGCGGCGATCCGCCGCGGCTGGGTGTGGCCGATCAGGCCGCGCTCGCCCAGGCCGAGCTCGAGGCACATCTTGGGGATCTGGGTCGTCTTGCCGGACCCGGTCTCGCCGGCGATCACGACCACCTGGTGCGCGGCGATCGCGCCCATGATGTCCTCGCGGCGCGCGGAGACCGGGAGGTTCTCGGGGTAGACGATGGTTCGGGGGCTGCTCAGGGATGCTGACATGACCTCCCGATCCTACCGGGGACGCGGGCCGCGGAGGGCCCGGTCCCGGTGGACGATCGGGCACCGCCGACACGCCGTCGGAGCCGTTATGTCACCACTTGTGAGCTGCCTCTCATTTTGTGACCGAACGGAAGGTAATATCGCTGACACCACTCGTTCCAGAAAGGACCCACCATGAAGCGACTGTTCCCGATGACGGCGGCCCTCGCCTCCACCGCCCTGCTGCTCACGGCCTGCGGCGGCTCCGACACCGAGCCCGCCGGCGGCGGGGGCGGCGGCGAGGCCGCCGAGGAGGCCACCGTCGGGATCAGCCAGTTCGTGGAGCACCCCTCGCTCGACTCCGCCCGGGAGGGCTTCCTCGCCGCGCTCGAGGAGGGCGGCTACACGGAGGGGGAGAACCTCACCGTCGACCTCCAGAACGCCTCCGGGGACCAGGGCACCTCCACCAGCATCGCCTCCAACATGGCGTCCTCGGACGCGGACCTCGTCCTGGCGATCGCGACGCCGTCCGCCCAGGGCCTGGCCCAGTCGGTCACCGACCGCCCGGTGCTGTTCACGGCCGTCACCGACCCGGTCGAGGCCGGGCTGGTCGACTCCCTCGAGAGCCCCGGCGGCAACGTCACCGGGACCACCGACATGAACCCGGTCGCCGAGCAGATCGCGCTGATCAAGCAGCTCGACCCGGCGGCGGAGTCCGTGGGCATCATCTACAGCTCGGGCGAGACCAACTCCCAGGTCCAGGTGGACCTCGCGAAGGAGGCCGCCGCGGAGGAGGGGCTGGAGGTCGTCGAGAAGTCGGTGACCAACACCTCCGAGGTGGCCCAGGCCGCCGAGTCCCTGGACACCGACGCCATCTACGTGCCCACCGACAACAAGGTGGTCTCCGGCCTCGAGGCCGTGATCTCCGCCGCCGAGTCCAAGAAGATCCCCCTCATCGCCGGCGAGGGCGACTCCGTGGAGCGCGGCGCCCTCATCACCCAGGGCCTGGACTACGAGCAGCTCGGCCGCCAGACCGGCGAGATGGCCGTGCGCATCCTCAAGGAGGGCGGGGACCCCGCCTCCATGCCCGTCGAGTCCCAGGAGGACACGCAGCTGATCATCAACCTGCAGGCCGCCGAGCGGATGGGCGTGGAGGTCCCCCAGGAGCTCCAGGACTCCGCCGACCAGGTCATCGAGTAGTCCCGGGCGGCCGGGACGGCGCCGGCGTCCGGAGACCCCGGACGCCGGCCCGCCCGGCCCCCGCCCCCGCGGCACCCCTCCGACGGAGGACGCGCCCGCCCGATCGGCGGACGGCCCCCGTCTCCCACCAACCAGAACGGATCCAGCAGAAGTGATAGCCGGTATCGAACTCGGACTGCTCTACGCGGTCATGGCGCTGGGCGTCTACCTCACGTTCCGGGTGCTCGACTTCCCCGACCTGACGGTCGACCAGTCCTTCACCACGGGCGCCGCCACCACGGCGATGATCATCCTCGGCGGCGGCAGCCCCTGGCTCGCCACCGCCGCCGGTTTCCTGACCGGTGCGCTCGCCGGGCTCATCACGGGCCTGCTCCACACCAAGGCCCACATCAACGGGCTGCTCGCGGGCATCCTCACCATGACCGCGCTCTACTCCATCAACCTGCGCGTCATGGACGGGCGCGCGAACCTGTCGCTGCTGCGCGAGGACACGGTCTTCACCCCGCTCGCCGAGATGGGCGTGCAGGGGACGTGGATCGGCATCGCCCTGTTCCTGCTCGGGGTGGCCGTGGTCAAGGTCCTCCTCGACTGGTTCCTCTACACGGACGCCGGCCTCGCCATGCAGGCCACCGGCGACAACCCGGAGATGATCCGCTCCTTCGGCGTGAACACGGACCACCAGAAGATGCTGGGCCTGTGCCTGTCCAACGGGCTCGTGGGCCTCGCCGGGTCCCTCGTGGCCCAGTACCAGGGCTTCGCCGACATCGGCATGGGCATCGGCCTCATCGTCGTCGGCCTCGCCTCCGTGATCCTCGGCCAGGGGCTCTTCGGCTCGCGCACGGTGGTGATGGCGACCCTCGCCGTCGTCCTCGGCTCGGTCGTCTACCGTCTGGTCATCACCGTGGCCCTGCAGGCGGGTCTCAACCCGTCCGACATGAAGCTGATCTCCGCGGTCCTCGTGGTGGCCGCGCTCGTGGTGCCCCAGCTGCAGTTCTTCCGGCGCCGCAGGGAGCGGCACCTGGCGAGCGAGGCGGCGCGGCTCGTCGACGACCTCACCGACACCCCCGCGACCACGAAGGCAGGTGCCTGAGCCGTGCTCACCATCGACAACGTCCACAAGACGTTCTTCGCCGGGACCGTCAACGAGCGGCGCGCCCTCGCCGGCGTCTCGCTGACCCTGGCGGAGGGCGACTTCCTCACCGTCATCGGCTCCAACGGCGCCGGCAAGTCGACGATCCTCAACGCCATCTCGGGGAGCCTGATCCCGGACACCGGCACGGTGCGGGTCGACGACACCGACGTCACCCGGCTGCCCGAGCACAAGCGCGCCCGGTACCTGTCCCGCGTGTTCCAGGACCCCATGAAGGGCTCCTCGCCCACCATGACGGTCGAGCAGAACATGGCGATCGCGTACCAGCGGGGCAAGTCCCGCGGGCTCGCCCCGGGGCTCACCAGCGCCCGCCGCCAGCTCTTCCGCGACAAGCTGGCCAGCCTCGAGCTGGGCCTGGAGAACCGGCTGGGCGCCAAGGTGGGCCTGCTCTCCGGCGGCCAGCGGCAGGCGCTGTCCCTGCTCATGGCGACGTTCTCCGAGCCGCGCATCCTGCTCCTCGACGAGCACACGGCGGCCCTCGACCCGCAGCGCGCGGACCTCGTGTCCCGGCTCACCGCGGACATCGTGGCCGAGCAGCACCTCACCACGGTGATGGTCACGCACAACATGGACCAGGCCCTGCGCCTGGGCAACCGGCTCATCATGATGCACGAGGGCCGGATCCTCTTCGAGCTCGACGCCGCGCAGAAGCAGTCGATGACGGTGCCCGGACTGCTCGAGCAGTTCCGCCGGCTGCAGCCCGGGGCGGGGCAGGAGGCGTTCGACGACGCTACGCTGTTCGAGAGCGTCAAGACCGAGGACGGTTCCTGACCGGACGGCACCGGCCGCCGGTCCACGACCGGCGCGGACGAGGACGGGGCGGGCCGGGCACGGCCCGCCCCGTCGCGCGTCGCCGGGCGGTCCGCCCGGCAGAGCCCAGCAGCACGTCCAGAAGGCCAGGAGAGCAGCCCCGTGAGCCAGACCCCCGACCCGCACCACGCCCGCCGACGCACCGGAGGGTGGCTGCTGGCCGTGGGCGTGGTGGCCCTGTTCCTCTCCACGTTCACCGTGCCCGAGGCCATCCACCACCTGGCGCGCGTCTCGGCGGAGGACGGGACGGGCCTGAGCGGGCGCGCGGTGGTGGTCGTCGTGGTGGGCGCCGTGACCCTGCTCGGCGGAGGGGCCCTGGCGATCGCCGGGTTCAACTGGCGCCGCTCGGCGGGGGAGGGTCCCAGCCAGGAGGACCGGCTGCTCGACGAACAGTTCGGCGACGGGCCCGTGCGCCCCTACGACCCGGACGAGTTCCGCGGCCCGGGGCGCCGGGACCCCGGCGCCCGCGACTGACGGGCCCACGACCGGGGCCCCGGCCTCCTGCGCCGGGCGGTCGGCCTAGACTCGTCCCATGCTCAATCAGCCTGCTGACGGTCCGGGCCTCAAGAAGCACATCACCGGGCCCCTCCTGTTCCTGTTCATCCTCGGAGACGTCCTCGGCGCCGGGGTCTACGCCCTCGTGGGCATCATCGCGGGAGAGGTGGGCGGCGTCACCTGGGCGCCGATGCTCGTGGCGCTGCTGCTGGCCCTGCTGACGGCCGCGTCCTACGCCGAGCTCGTCACCAAGTACCCGCGGGCGGGCGGGGCGGCGGTCTTCGCCCACCGCGCCTTCCGCGTCCCGATCGTGCCCTACCTCGTGGGCTTCTGCATGCTCACCGCCGGCGTGGTCAGCGCGTCCGCGCTGGCCCTGGCCTTCAGCGGGGACTATCTCGCGGTCTTCGTGGACGTGCCCCCGGCTGCCGGGGCCATCGTGTTCCTCGTTGCCATCGCCCTGCTCAACGCGCGCGGGATCAAGGAGTCGCTGCGCGCCAACGTCGTCATGACGGCGCTCGAGGTCTCGGGGCTGGTCCTGGTCGTCGTGGCCGTCGCCGTGATGCTCGGCGGCGGGGGCGGCGACGTCGGGCGCGCGGTGCGCTTCGGCGAGGACGTCGACCCGCTGCTGGGCGTGCTGGGCGCCGCACTGCTCGCGTACTACTCCTTCGTGGGCTTCGAGACCTCGGCCAACATGGCCGAGGAGGTCCGCGACGTGTCGCGGGTCTACCCCCGGGCCCTGTTCGGGTCCCTCCTGGTGGCCGGGGCGATGTACGTGCTGGTCGGCACGGCGGCGTCGGTGGCCCTGCCGGCCGACCGGCTGGAGTCCTCGAGCGCCCCGCTGCTGGACGTGGTGACGGCCACCGGGGTCCCGGTGCCCGGCTGGCTGTTCAGCCTCCTCGCCCTGGTCGCGGTGGCCAACGGGGCCCTGCTGACCATGATCATGGCCAGCCGCCTCACCTACGGCATGGCCGTGCAGGGACTCTTCCCCGCCGTGCTGGGCCGGGTCCTGCCGGGCCGCGGCACCCCGTGGGTGGCCATCGTCGTCACGACCCTCGCCGCGCTGGCGCTGACCCTCACCGGTGGGGTGGCCGTGCTGGCGGAGACGGTGGTGCTGCTGCTGCTCATCGTCTTCATCAGCACGAACGTCGCCGTCCTCGTGCTGCGCCGGGAGGCGGTCGAGCACCGGCACTTCCGTGCCTGGACGCCCCTGCCGGTGCTCGCCGTCCTGTCCTGCCTCGTGCTGCTGACCCAGCTGGAGGCCGGGGTGTGGGCACGCGGTGGGATCGTCCTCGCCGTGGGCGTGCTGCTCTACGCCGTCGCCCGGGTCCGCGGCGGGCAGCCTGTCCGGTACCGGCGGGCCGAGGAGGCGGGGGACCGGGGCGCCGGCACCGGCCGACCCGCGGAGCGCCGCTGACCGGCCCGGGCCGGGCACGACGAAGGCCCCGGACCGAGTGGTCCGGGGCCTTCGTCCCGAGTGGTGCCCGCGGTAGGATTCGAACCTACGGCCTTCTGCTCCGGAGGCAGACGCTCTATCCCCTGAGCTACGCGGGCCTTTCACCGCCGCAGCGATGAACCTCGACGATACTAGCAGGTTTCGCGGGGTGCTCGTGGACCACCCGGCGCGGGCGCTCCACGGCGCCCGGTTACACTGGTCCGGTGACTCCAGAACAACTTTCTCTCGCCGTATCCGCATGCCTGCAGGACGCCGTGGCCCGGGGCGACCTCGCCCTCGCCGACGGCGCTCCGCTGCCGGAGGTGCGGATCGAGCGACCGAAGAACCGGGAGCACGGGGACTGGGCGACCAACGTCGCCATGCAGCTGGCCAAGAAGGTGGGGCGCGCCCCGCGCGACGTCGCCGCCGTGGTCCGTGACCGCCTCCAGGGCACCGCGGGCGTGGCCGCCGTGGACGTCGCCGGGCCGGGCTTCCTCAACATCACCCTGGACGCCGCCGCCGCCGGGGAGATCGCCCGCACCGTCGTGGAGCAGGGCGAGGCCTTCGGCCGGGCTCGGTCGCTGGCCGGGACGTCCGTCAACCTGGAGTTCGTCTCCGCGAACCCCACCGGCCCCGTCCACCTGGGCGGCACCCGCTGGGCCGCGGTCGGCGACTCCCTCGCCCGCGTGCTCGAGGCGCAGGGCGCGGACGTGGTGCGCGAGTACTACTTCAACGACGCCGGCGCGCAGATCGACCGCTTCGCCCGCTCCCTGCTGGCCCGCGCCCAGGGCGAGCCCGCCCCCGAGGACGGCTACGGCGGGGAGTACATCACCGACATCGCCGCGCGCATCGTCGCCGAGAACCCCGGCGTCCTCGACTCCGGGGACCCCCAGGAGGCGTTCCGCGCCGCGGGCGTCGAGCTGATGTTCGCCGAGATCAAGTCCTCGCTGCACGACTTCGGCGTGGACTTCGACGTGTACTTCCACGAGCAGTCCCTGTTCGACCAGGGCGCCGTGGAGAAGCTCCTCGAGCAGCTCAAGACCTCCGGCGCCCTCTACTTCGCGGACGGCGCCTGGTGGCTGCGCTCGAGCGCCTACGGCGACGACAAGGACCGGGTGGTCATCAAGTCCGACGGCCAGGCCGCCTACATCGCCGGGGACATCGCCTACTTCAAGGACAAGCGGGACCGCGGCGCGGACCTGTGCATCTACATGCTCGGCGCCGACCACCACGGCTACGTGGCCCGGCTCAAGGCCGCCGCCGCCGCCCTGGGCGACGCCCCGGACCGGGTCGAGGTCCTCATCGGCCAGATGGTCAACCTCGTCAAGGACGGGGTGCCCGTGCGGATGTCCAAGCGCGCCGGCAACGTGGTGACCATGGAGGACCTCGTGGAGGCCGTCGGCGTCGACGCCGCCCGGTACTCGCTGACCCGTTTCTCCGTGGACTCCAACATCGACATCGACCTGGGCCTGCTGACCCGGCGCTCCAACGAGAACCCGGTGTTCTACGTCCAGTACGCCCACGCCCGCACGTGCGCGGTGGGGCGCAACGCCGAGGCGGCGGGGGTCGCCCGCACGGACGAGCGGGGGGAGGCCGTGTTCGACGCCTCGCTGCTCGACCACCCGATGGAGGGGGAGCTGCTGGCCGCCCTCGGCCAGTACCCGTCGGTGCTCGCCCAGGCCGCCGAGTTCCGCGAGCCGCACCGCGTGGCGCGCCACCTCGAGGTGCTCGCCGGGACCTACCACCGCTGGTACGACGCGTGCCGCGTGGCGCCGCAGGGCGAGGACGAGGTCACCGACCTGCACCGCACCCGCCTGTGGCTCAACGACGCCGCACGCCAGGTCCTGGCCAACGGCCTGGGCGTGCTCGGCGTGTCCGCGCCGGAGAGGATGTGATCGCATGACCGCCGACCCGACCACCCGCACCGGGGGCTCCCCCCTGGCACCGGCCTGGCTCAGCGTCCCCGAGGACCTCGACGCCCTCGACCCCGTCATCTGGCCCGAGGCGTTCCGCCGCGGCGAGGACGGCGTGCTGGCCGTCTCGGGGATCCCCGTCCCGGAGCTCGCCGAGCGCTACGGCACTCCCTCCTACGTCTACTCCGAGGACACCTTCCGGGCGCGCGCCCGCGAGTTCCGCGCCGCCTTCACCGAGGCGTTCGCGCGGATCGGGGCCGAGGTCTCCGTCTACTACGCCGGCAAGTCCTTCCTGACCACCGAGGTGGTGCGCTGGCTGCGCGAGGAGGGCCTCAACGTGGACACCGCCTCGGGCGGGGAGCTGGCCGTCGCTCTGCGCGGCGGCATGGAGCCCGCCCGGATCGCCCTGCACGGGAACAACAAGTCCGCCGCCGAGATCACCCGCGCCCTCGACCACGGCCTCGGCCGGATCGTCGTGGACTCCCTCGCCGAGATCGAGCTCGTGGCCCACCTGGCGCGCACCCTCGGCGTCGTCGCCCCCGTCCTGATCCGGGTCACCCCCGGCGTGCACGCGTCCACGCACGAGTTCATCGCCACCGCCCACGAGGACCAGAAGTTCGGCCTGTCCCTCGCCCCGTCCGAGGGCGGGGGGGACAGCCCCGCGATGCAGGCCGTCGCCGCGTGCGTCCTGGAGCCCGAGCTCGACCTGCGCGGGATCCACTGCCACATCGGCTCCCAGATCTTCGACGCCGACGGCTTCGGGATGGCCGCGGAGCGGGTGCTCGCCTTCATGGCCGCCGCCGACGAGCGCTTCGGCCTGACCCTCCCGGAGCTCGACCTCGGCGGCGGCTACGGCATCGCCTACACCGAGGCCGACACCCCCCGCCCGGCCCGCGAGATCGCCGAGGCCCTCGCGGACCAGGTGGCCACCACGGCCCGGTCCCTGCGGATGGCGGTCCCGCACCTGTCCATCGAGCCCGGCCGCGCGATCTCCGGGCCGGCCGCGTGCACCCTCTACACCGTGGGCACCCTGAAGACCGTCACCGCGGAGTCCGGCGCGCAGCGCCGGTACGTCTCCGTGGACGGCGGGATGAGCGACAACGCCCGGCCTGTGCTCTACGGGGCCGACTACACGGCCGTGCTCGCGAACCGCCGCGCCGAGGGGGCCCCCGTGCTCTCCCGGGTGGTGGGCAAGCACTGCGAGTCCGGGGACATCGTGGTCCGGGACGTCTACCTGCCCGAGGACCTCGCCCCCGGGGACGTCCTGGCCGTGCCCGCCACCGGCGCCTACTGCTGGGCCCTGTCCAGCAACTACAACTGGATCGCCCGCCCGCCGGTCGTCGCCGTGCGCGCCGCCGGCGACCGGCCGGAGGCCCGGCTCATCGTGCGGGGCGAGACCGAAGAAGACCTGTTCGCCCGCGACCTGGGAGCCTGATTGACCGCCTCGACCCCTGAGACCACCCGCCCGCCCTCGACCGTGAAGGTCGCCCTGCTCGGTGCCGGCAACGTCGGCGCCGAGGTGGCCCGGACCCTGCTCGACCACGGCCCCGAGTTCGCCGCCCGCGTGGGCGCGCCCGTGGAGCTCATCGGCATCGCCGTGCGCGACCTCGCCGCCCGGCGGACGGTCGAGCTGCCCGAGGAACTGCTCACGACCGACGCCGAGGCCCTCGTCGACGCCGCGGACGTGGTCATCGAGCTGACCGGCGGCATCGAGCCGGCCCGCAGCCGCATCCTGCGGGCCCTGCACGCCGGCAAGCCGGTGATCTCGGGCAACAAGGCCCTCATCGCCCGGCACGGCCGCCAGCTCCAGGACGCGGCCGACGCCGCCGGCGTGCCCCTGTCCTACGAGGCCGCCGTGGCCGGGGCGATCCCCATCGTGCGCCCCATGCAGGACTCCCTCGCGGGGGACCGGGTGGACCGCGTGCTGGGCATCATGAACGGCACCACGAACTACATCCTCGACCAGATGGACACCACCGGCGCGCAGTTCCACGACGCGCTCGCCGAGGCGCAGGAGCTCGGCTACGCCGAGGCGGACCCCACCGCCGACGTGGAGGGCCACGACGCCGCGGCGAAGGCCGCGATCCTCGCGTCCCTGGCCTTCCACTCGACCTTCACCATCGACGACGTGTACTGCCGCGGCATCACCGGGGTCACCGCCGCGGACGTCGCCGCCGCCCGCGAGGCCGGCTACGTCATCAAGCTCCTGGCGGTGTGCGAGCGCTGCCCGGGCGGGGTGAACCTGCGGGTCACCCCGACCATGATCCCGCGGGAGCACCCGCTGGCCGGCGTGCACGGCGCCTACAACGCCGTGTTCGTCGAGGCCGCGAACGCCGGGTCCCTCATGTTCTACGGCGCAGGCGCCGGCGGCGCCGCCACCGCCTCGGCCGTGCTGGGCGACTTCGTCTCGGCCGCGCGCCGGCTCGTGCTCGGCGGCCCGGCCCAGGGCGCGGACCCCCACGCCCAGCTCGCCGCCGCGCCGATGGACGACGTCCGCACGAGCTTCTCGATCACCCTGACCGTCCAGGACCGGCTCGGCGTCCTGGCGCGGATCGCCCAGGTCTTCGCCGACCACGGCGTGTCGATCTTCACGATGCAGCAGACGGACCACCCGCACGGCGACCCGCAGCTCTCGGAGATCCGGCTCGTGACCCACCGGGGCGCGAACAAGGACCTCGTGGCCACGGTGGACGCCCTGCGCGAGCTGCCCTTCGTCGAGGAGGTCGCCGGCGTGATCCGTGTGGAGCACGCCGACTGATCCGCCCCGCGGTGCCGCCTGCGGGCGGCACCGCACCCGGAGGGGGTGCCGCCGCACGCCCCCCGCGAGCACCCCCGCACCACCGAGTCCACAGGAAGAGATCCAGCACATGGCACACGTCTGGCAGGGCGTCATCAACGAGTACCGGGACCGGCTGCCGGTCTCCGGCTCCACCGAGGTCATCACGATGGGGGAGGGCGGTACGCCGCTGATCCGGGCGCGCGCCCTCTCGGAGCTCACCGGCAACACCGTCTGGCTGAAGTTCGAGGGCATGAACCCGACCGGCTCGTTCAAGGACCGGGGCATGACCATGGCGATCACGAAGGCCAAGGAGGAGGGCGCCGAGGCCGTCGTGTGCGCCTCGACCGGCAACACCTCCGCCTCCGCCGCGGCCTACGCCAAGCAGGCCGGGCTCACGTGCGCGGTGCTCGTGCCGGAGGGGCGGATCGCCATGGGCAAGCTCTCGCAGGCCGTGGCGCACGGCGCGGACATCATCCAGGTGGACGGCAACTTCGACAACTGCCTCGAGGTGGCCCGCAAGCTCTCCGAGTCCTACCCCGTGTTCCTCGTCAACTCCGTGAACCCGTACCGGATCGAGGGCCAGAAGACCGGGGCGTTCGAGGTGGTCGACACCCTCGGCGACGCCCCGGACCTGCACATCCTGCCGGTCGGCAACGCCGGCAACATCACCGCGTACTGGAAGGGCTACCAGGAGTACGCCCGGCCCTACGCCTCCGCCACGGCGGGGGAGCTGCCGGCCGTCTCGACGAAGCTGCCCGTGATGTGGGGCTTCCAGGCCGAGGGCGCGGCCCCGCTGGTCCTCGGCCACCCCGTCACGGAGCCCGAGACCATCGCGACCGCCATCCGGATCGGCAACCCCGCCTCCTGGGACTCGGCGATCGCCGCCCGCGACGAGTCCGGCGGGCTCATCGGCTCCGTCTCGGACGACGAGATCCTGACCGCCCACCGGTGGCTCTCGGCCAAGGAGGGCGTGTTCGTCGAGCCGGGCTCCGCCGCGGGCGTGGCCGGCCTGCTCCAGAAGCACGCCGCGGGGGAGGCCCCCACCGGGCAGACGGTGGTCATCACCGTGACCGGCCACGGTCTCAAGGACCCGCAGTGGGCGATCAAGGCCGCCGAGCGGGAGGACCCCTCGCTGGCCGAGCCCACGCGCGTGCCCTTCGACGTGGTCGCCGTCGCCGCCGCGCTGGGCCTGGAGTAGTCCCGGATGTTCGAGATCGGCCAGCGGGTGGCGGTGAGCGTCCCCGGTTCCACCGGCAACGTGGGCCCGGGCTACGACAGCCTGGGCCTGGCCCTGGGCCACTACGACGACCTCGCCGTCACCGTGACCGGCGGCGGCCTGGAGTTCGAGCTGCACGGGGAGGGCTCCGCGTCCGTGCCCCGGTCCGCGGAGCACCTGGTGGTCCGCGCCATGCGGGCCGCCTTCCGGGCCGCGGGCGTCGAGGAGCTGCCGGGGCTGCGGCTCGAGGCGACCAACCGGATCCCGCACGGCCGCGGGATGGGCTCGAGCGCCTCGGCCGTGGTGGCCGGCGTGCTCGCGGCGAACGCGCTGCTGCCCGCGGAGCGCGCCCTCGACGACCGGCGACTGCTCCAGGTCGCCGCCGCGATGGAGGGCCATCCGGACAACGTGGCCCCCTCCCTCTTCGGGGGGCTCGTGATCTCGTGGACCGACGCGGACGGCTACCGCAGCGCCCCCGTGACCGTCCACGAGGACGTCGTGCCGGTGGTGGCGATCCCCGACTTCGAGGTCCCCACCCGCCTCGCCCGCACCCTGCTGCCCGCGACCGTCCCGCACCACGACGCCGCGGTCAACGCCGGGCGGACGGCCCTGCTCGTCGAAGCCCTCACGCGGCGACCCGAGCTGCTGCTGCCCGCCACCGAGGACCGGCTGCACCAGCCGTACCGGGCCTCGGCCATGCCCCCCAGCGCCCGGCTGATGGCCGCGCTGCGGGCCCGCGGGCTGCCGGCCATGATCTCCGGGGCCGGGCCGACCGTCCTGGTCCTCGCCGCGGACCGGGACCAGGCGCAGGAGACGGAGCAGGCCCTCGCGGAGCTCGTCGCCCCCGGGGCCGATTCCGTCTCCTGGCGTGTCCTCCGTCTGCGCGTCGACGGTCAGGGTGCTAAGCTGGAGAGGCACCCGCAGCAGATCCAGGGGTAGGAGACCGCGCCCGGCGCGGCGAGGACAGCGGGCATCATGAGGGGCAGCGCCCCGGTCGGATGCCCCGGGGTCCTCGGCTCCACCGCCTCAGATCCTCCGGTGATCCCCCGCCGGCACCGGCTTCTTCGATGCCGTCGGCGCCCCGGCCCGCACCGACACGGACCGGAGCGCACCATGATCTCCGGGTGACACCTTGTTCGCCCAGGCTGCCGCGCCCTGAAGTGCGCCCCGCCGCAGGCGGCCCGCGATCGCGGCCCGCCGAGAACCATCCACGGTCCTGGACTCTGAGATCCATGGGCCCCCCACCGAGGGAGAAGGACACTTCGTGACCGAGACCACCGACCTTTCCACGGGTACGGAAGAGACCACCACCAGCGACCCCCGGAACGCGGGACTGTCCGCGCTCAAGCTGGCCCAGCTGCAGGCGCTCGCCTCCCAGCTCGGGATCACCGGCGCCCGCCGGATGCGCAAGAGCCTGCTGGTCGACGCGATCGCCGCCCACCAGCGCGGCGGCGCCGTCGCCGACCGGGACCAGGCCGTCGAGCAGAAGATCGCGCAGACGGTCGAGAAGACCGCCGACGGCGGCGCCGACCAGGGCGCCGCCCCGGCCGCCGCCACGACCGGCGAGGACTCCTCCGCCGCGCAGGGCGCCGACGGCGGCCAGCCGCAGCGGCGCTCGCGCTCCCGCCGCGCCACGAGCACCGGTGTGGTGTCCGTCCCCGCGCAGCAGGGCTCCGAGCAGCAGGACGCCGCCCAGCAGACCGCGGCGCAGGGCGCCACCGAGCAGCAGCCGGCCGACCAGCCCGCTCCCGCCGAGGACTCCTCCGGCGCCGAGAGCGAGGGCGGCCGCAACCGCAACCGCAGCCGCCGCAACCGCAACCGCGACGACAACGGCCAGGGCAACGGGGGCCAGGACTCCGGGCAGGAGACCGACGAGGCGCGCTCCTCCGCCGAGGGCCGTGACGACGACCAGTCGAAGCAGGACCGGAGCCGCAACCAGAACCGCGGC
Source organism: Kocuria sp. WN036 (assembly GCF_002287015.1). Taxonomy (NCBI): domain Bacteria; kingdom Bacillati; phylum Actinomycetota; class Actinomycetes; order Micrococcales; family Micrococcaceae; genus Kocuria; species Kocuria sp. WN036. The sequence goes on along the minus strand of NZ_NSKF01000008.1, from coordinate 1,557 downwards.
CAGGACAACCGGGGCCAGGACAACCGCCAGGACAAGGGTGGCCAGGACCGGGGCGACGGCCGCGGCCGGCGCGACGGCCGGTCCGAGGGCGGGAAGTCCCAGGACGGCAAGGGCCAGGACAACCGCCAGGACAAGGGCGGCCAGGACAACCGCCAGGACAACCGCCAGGACAAGGGCGGCCAGGACAAGGGCGGTCAGGACAACCGGGGTCAGGACAACCGCCAGGACGACGGCGGCAGCCGCCGCAGCCGCCGCAACCGCAACCGCAACGACCGCGACCGGGACCGCAGCGACCGCAACGACCGCGCCGAGCGCAACGAGCGGCGCAACCGCCGCGGGCGCAGCACCGGCCCCGAGGTCGACGACACGGAGTTCACCGAGGACGACGTCCTGCTGCCCGTCGCCGGCATCCTGGACGTGCTCGACAACTACGCGTTCGTGCGCACCTCCGGCTACCTCCCCGGCCCGAACGACGTCTACGTCAGCCTCGCCCAGGTCAAGAAGCACAACCTGCGCAAGGGCGACGCCGTGGTCGGCGCCATCCGCGCCCCCCGCGACGGCGAGCAGCAGAACGCCACGCGGCAGAAGTTCAACGCGCTGGTCCAGCTCACCACGGTCAACGGCAAGAAGACCGAGGAGAACAAGGACCGCGTGGACTTCGGGAAGCTGATCCCGCTGTACCCGCAGGAGCGCCTGCGCCTCGAGACGGAGCCCAAGAAGATCGGGCCCCGCGTCGTCGACCTCGTCGCCCCCATCGGCAAGGGCCAGCGCGGGCTGATCGTCTCCCCGCCGAAGGCCGGCAAGACGCTGATGCTGCAGGCGATCGCCAACGCGATCACCACGAACAACCCCGAGGTCCACCTCATGATGGTGCTCGTCGACGAGCGCCCCGAGGAGGTCACGGACATGCAGCGCACGGTCAAGGGCGAGGTCATCGCCTCGACCTTCGACCGCCCGGCGGACGACCACACCACGGTCGCCGAGCTCGCGATCGAGCGCGCCAAGCGGCTCGTGGAGATGGGCATGGACGTGGTGGTCCTCCTGGACTCCATGACCCGCCTGGGCCGTGCCTACAACCTCTCGGCCCCCGCCTCCGGCCGCATCCTCTCCGGCGGCGTGGACTCCGCGGCGCTGTACCCGCCGAAGAAGTTCTTCGGGGCGGCCCGCAACATCGAGAACGGCGGCTCGCTCACGATCCTCGCGACCGCCCTCGTGGAGACCGGGTCCAAGATGGACGAGGTCATCTTCGAGGAGTTCAAGGGCACCGGCAACATGGAGCTGCGCCTGTCCCGCTCGCTCGCGGACAAGCGGATCTACCCGGCCGTGGACGTCAACTCCTCGGGCACCCGCCGCGAGGAGAACCTCCTCTCCCCGGACGAGATCAAGATCATGTGGAAGCTGCGCCGCGTCCTCTCCGGGCTCGACCAGCAGCAGGCCCTCGAGCTGCTCACGAACAAGCTGCGGGACACCCAGTCCAACACCGAGTTCCTGCTCCAGGTGCAGAAGACCACGCTGTCGGCCCGCGCCGAGAGCGACCGCTAGCACGCCCCCGCCGCC
>NZ_NSKF01000077.1:0-528 GCF_002287015.1 Kocuria sp. WN036 | reverse complement strand
TCGGCGGCACCCTTCACGCGCAGCGCCGCCGCGGCCTCCACCACGGGGGCGAGCCGTCGCTGCTCACCGGCGGGGAGCAGGACACGGCCCGAGCCGTCGCCGTCCTGTCCCTTCGCCACCCCGAGCACGAGCGCGTGGGCCGGCGTCCGGCCCAGGGCCTTGTGCGTGGCGGTGAGCTCGATGCCACGGGGTTCGAGCAGGTCCTGTACGTCGGGCATGGATCGTCCTTTCGCTGAGGTCTGGACCGGCGGGGCCGGTCCGGTCCGCGGTCGGCGGACCGGACCGGCCCAGCAGGCGTGCTGTCGATCCTATCCTCGGCCGGCGCGCCGCCGGGGCCCGGACGCACGGGGCGGGCCCCGCGGGATCGGCGGGGAATAACGCGGTGCCCGCGGACGGTTGACATGATCCGGGCCCGCCGTCGCAGGCGTGCTCCCACCGGTCTCCCCACGGACGCCCGGAACCGACCCACCCCAGGAGGAAGAGCTGTGCTGGACCCCACCTCGCTGTACCTGAGCAACCCCGCTCTGC
>NZ_NSKF01000076.1:0-538 GCF_002287015.1 Kocuria sp. WN036 | reverse complement strand
CACGAACGGGCCGAGGCCGCCGAGCAGGAGCAGCGGCGTGCCGCCCGCCCCGAGCAGCAGGGGCGCCCAGCACGTCCAGGACCACGCGTACGTCAGGACGAAGAAGGCCGGCAGCTGGTGCCGGGCGACCCGCCCCCGCAGGCCCGGCCCGGGCTGCTGTGCCCGTGCTCCGACGTCCGCCGTGCGGACCACCCCCCCCCGGGATCGCGGCGACCGGCTCCGCCCCCAGGGTAGGACGCCGGACGCGGCGAGGGGCCGCGTCCGCACGGAATGCTCGGCGCATGACGTGCGGACGCGGCCCCTCGGCCGGTGCCCCCGCGCCGCGCGCGGCGGTGGGGGCGGGTGCGGATCAGCGGGCCGCGGTGCCCTCGACGTAGTCGGCGTCCGGCGAGGTCCACGCGAAGAGCTTGCGCAGCTCCCGGCCGATGACCTCGATCGGGTGGGACTCCTCCTTCTCGCGCAGCTTCTTGAACTCGGCGCCCCCGTTGTCCTGGTCCTCGATGAAGCGCTTGGCGAAGGTGCCGTCCTGGATGTCGGC
>NZ_NSKF01000075.1:0-597 GCF_002287015.1 Kocuria sp. WN036 | reverse complement strand
CATGTCTACTCCTACGGGAGGCAGCAGTAGGGAATCTTCCGCAATGGACGAAAGTCTGACGGAGCAACGCCGCGTGAGTGATGAAGGTTTTCGGATCGTAAAGCTCTGTTGTTAGGGAAGAACAAGTACGAGAGTAACTGCCGGTACCTTGACGGTACCTAACGAGAAAGCCACGGCTAACTACGTGCCAGCAGCCGCGGTAATACGTAGGTGGCAAGCGTTGTCCGGAATTATTGGGCGTAAAGAGCGTGTAGGCGGCTTGGTAAGTCCGCTGTGAAAGTCCAGGGCTCAACCCTGGAATGCCAGTGGAAACTGTCAAGCTAGAGTCCGGAAGAGGCGAGTGGAATTCCTGGTGTAGCGGTGAAATGCGCAGATATCTGGAGGAACACCAGTGGCGAAGGCGGCTCGCTGGGACGGTACTGACGCTGAGGCGCGAAAGCGTGGGGAGCAAACAGGATTAGAAACCCTGGTAGTCCACGCCGTAAACGATGGGCACTAGGTGTGGGGGGTGTCGACTCCCTCTGTGCCGACGCTAACGCATTAAGTGCCCCGCCTGGGGAGTACGGCCGCAAGGCTAAAACTTAAATGAATTGACGG
>NZ_NSKF01000074.1:0-1092 GCF_002287015.1 Kocuria sp. WN036 | reverse complement strand
AGTCGATCAACGCCCGCTACCGGCGGGCGGTGCGGGCGCGCGGGCACTTCCCGAACGAGGCTGCTGCGCTGAAGTGCCTCTACCTCGTCACCCGGTCTCTTGATCCGACCGGCGGCGGTAGAGCACGCTGGGTGATGAGGTGGAAGCCGGCGCTGAACGCGTTCGCGATCACCTTCGCCGGACGGTTCGAGAGAACCACTCACTGATGAAAACCGCCGGACCCCACACACCGTTTATCGGACAGTCCCGTGTTTCGGGGCCAGCGATATTGGCGTGAGACGTGTCGTTCCCCGGACCCGGGAATGGCCGGCCACAAGGGCGGCCATCCGCGGACTCTGTGGCTGGCAGGGGTGGGACTTCCGCCGTCGTCACCAGACGGGAAGCTCGCCCTCGCCGGGAGTGCTGCGCAGGTCGGACTCTCCGATGGCGACGTCGTTGATGGAGGCCTCGCGGCGGCGCATGTAGCCGAGTTCGTCGAATTCCCACAGCTCGTTGCCGTAGGAGCGCCACCACTGCCCGCCGGTGTCGTGCCACTCGTACTGGAATCGCACTCCGATCCGGTTGTCCGTGAAGGACCAGAGGTTCTTGCGCAGGCGGTAGTCGAGCTCGTGGTCCCACTTGTCGGTGAGAAAGGCGACGACCTCTTCACGCCCGCGGATGTGTTGGTCGCGGTTGCGCCATTCGGTGTCGACGGAGTAGGCCCCGGCGACGCGTTCGGGGTCACGGCTGTTCCAGGCGTCTTCGGCGGCCTGGACCTTGGCGAGGGCGCTCTCGTGGGTGAAGGGCGGAAGCGGGGGGCGCGGCTGGTCAGGAGTGCTCATGTGCCCATCCTTCCGGGGCGCGGGGGACTGATGCACCGATAGGTGACAGGTTGGGTCAGGCAGCCTGAAGGGCTGGTGTGGTCATGATGGTCTCGTACTCGATGGGGGTCAATCTCCCGAGCGCGGCTTGGCGTCGCCTCCGGTGATAGGTGCGTTCGATCCAGACCACGATCGCCATCCGCAGCTCCTGGCGAGTGGCCCAGCGACGGCGGTCCAGGACGTTCTTCTGCAGTAGTGCGAAGAAGCTCTCCATGGCCGCGTTGTCGCCGGC
>NZ_NSKF01000073.1:0-1241 GCF_002287015.1 Kocuria sp. WN036 | reverse complement strand
GGGACTGATGCACGGTTCGGTGACACCTGATCTGTGGCGCTGAGAGGCGTCGATGGAAGGATGTACACCATGCCCAAGCCCTATCCCAAGGAGTTCCGCGACGACGTCGTGAACGTCGCGCGCAGCCGTGAACCCGGGCAGACGATCAAGCAGATCGCTGCCGACTTCGGCATCGCGGAATCCTGTCTGCGCAACTGGATGCGCCGAGCCGACGTCGAGGACGGTCTCAAGCCCGGAACGCCGGCGGCCGAGAACGTTGAGCTGCGAGAGGCGAAGAAGCGGATCCGTCTGCTCGAGCAGGAGAACGAGGTCCTGCGCCGCGCTGCCGCCTACCTGTCGCAGGCCAATCTGCCGGGAAAATGATGTACCCGCTCGTCCGTGAGCTGGCCGCCGACGGGATCCCCGTCGCGGTGACGTGTCGGGTGCTCAAGATCGCCCGGCAGCTCTACTACCGCTGGCTGGCCGACCCGGTGACCGACGCCGAGCTCGAGGCGGCCTACCTGGCCAACGCTCTGTTCGACGCCCACCGCGACGACCCGGAGTTCGGCTACCGCTACCTGGCCGACGAGGCCCGCGACGCCGGCCATACCGCCTGCGACCGCACCGCATGGCGGATCTGCTCCGCCAATGGCTGGTGGTCGGCGTTCGGCAAGAAACGCGGCAAGAACGGCAAGCCAGGTTCGCCGGTCCATGACGACCTCGTCGAGCGCGACTTCACCGCCAACCGGCCGAACCAGTTGTGGCTGGCCGACATCACCGAGCACAAGACCGCCGAAGGCAAGCTCTACCTCTGCGCCATCAAGGACGTGCACTCCAACCGGATCGTGGGTTACTCCATCGACTCCCGGATGAAGTCCCGCCTGGCCGTCGACGCCTTGCGCAGCGCTGTCGCGAGGCGAGGACAGACCGCTGGCTGCATCCTGCACACCGACCGCGGATCTCAATTCAGATCCAGGAAGTTCGTCCGGGCTCTGCACGGACACGACATGGTCGGCTCGATGGGCCGCGTCGGCGCCGCCGGCGACAACGCGGCCATGGAGAGCTTCTTCGCACTACTGCAGAAGAACGTCCTGGACCGCCGTCGCTGGGCCACTCGCCAGGAGCTGCGGATGGCGATCGTGGTCTGGATCGAACGCACCTATCACCGGAGGCGACGCCAAGCCGCGCTCGGGAGATTGACCCCCATCGAGTACGAGACCATCATGACCACACCAGCCCTTCAGGCTGCCTGACCCAACCTG
>NZ_NSKF01000072.1:0-1272 GCF_002287015.1 Kocuria sp. WN036 | reverse complement strand
TGACCTGACCTATGGTTTGGTTGCCAGTCGTGGTCGCTAGCTTCCAGCGGTGGTGAGTGCCTGCGGCGTTCGAGCGAGGTCGTATTCGTGCGGGGTGGCGTACTCGAGTGCGGAGTGTCGGCGGCGTCGGTTGTAGAACACTTCGATGTACTCAAAGATCGCGTTCGCCAGCTCGATCCGGGTCTTCCACTTCCGACGGTTCAGCAGTTCGATCTGCATCGTCGACCAGAAGGATTCCATCATGGCATTGTCGAGGCCGTCGCCGACGGTGCCGAACGAGGGCAGCAGTCCGGCCGAGCGGATCTTCTGCGTGAACACCCACGAGGTGAATTGGACCCCGTGGTCGGCGTGGACGATTCCGCCGGCACCGGGCTTTCGGGCGCGGATGGCCATGTCTAGGGCATTGATGACCAGGGTGGAGTCCTGCTTGGAGTCGATGGCCCAGCCGATGATTTTGCGGCTGCAGGCGTCGAGCACCGCCGCGCAGTAGACCTTGCCCTCGCGGGTGGGATGCTCGGTGATGTCCGTGACCCACAGTTCGTTCAGCGCCAGGCGGTGGAACTTCCGGTTGACGAGGTCGTCTGCGGTCGCCACGCCTCGAAGCCGCTTGATGCGCGCCGGGCCGGGCAGTCCGCCGATGCTGGCGCGCGTCATCAGCGCGGAGATGAGCCGGCTCGAGCAGGGGATGCCCATGCCAATGGTGAGTTCCGCGTGGATGCGGCGGTAGCCGTAGGTGCCCCGAGAGGCCACGTGAATCTCGCGGATCAGCCCGGTGAGCCAGCGTCGGCGCAGTTCCGTGGAGCTGGTCGGACGCTTGCGGTACCGGTAGTAGCCCTGGCGGGAGACGCCCAGGATGCGGCAACAGGTGTGGACCGGAGCCCCGGCGTCGACGAGACGATCGATCACCGGGTGCGCCCTTTTGGGGGGACTCCGCCCTCCTCATCGAGCCAGGTGGCCGCGTGGCGGATGATCGCGAGCTCCTGCTCAAGCTGGCGGATCCGGCCCCGGGCCGCCCGGAGCTCAGCCGATTCCTGGGTGCTGCGCCCGGGCCGGCGGCCCTGATCGATGTCGTCCTGGCGCAACCAGGAATGGAGCGTGACAGGGTGGATACCAAGATCAGCCGCGGTCTGCTTGACCTGGCGGCCCTCACGCACGAGAGCGATCGCTCGTGCACGGAACTCAGGAGGGTAGGGGCGGGGCATAGCGGTGAGCCTTCCATGAAGGCCTTCGACTAGCGACCGCCACTGGAAACCAAACCGTAGGTCAGGTCAA
>NZ_NSKF01000071.1:0-1282 GCF_002287015.1 Kocuria sp. WN036 | reverse complement strand
CGCCGGGCGGATTCAACAGCTCGTCGCAACACCGACGTTGTTTCAGCATGACATCTTGGCCGCGAACACGGTGGCCGGCGTCGCCCATCCGAGGACCTTTCGCGGACGGGTGTTGAGCAGCTGCTCCACCCTGGCCAGGTCCTCCGCGGTGTGAACGCTCAGGTCCGTGCTTTTCGGGAAGTACTGGCGCAGCAACCCGTTCATGTTTTCGTTGGACCCCCGCATCCACGGACTGGCCGGGGCGGCGAAGTACACGCCCTCGCTGAACCAGGCGGCCACCAGGTCGTGGCGGGCCATCTCCGCACCCTGATCCCAGGTCAACGTCCGCCGTGTCGGCTGCGGCAGGTCCTCCACCAGTACCTCCAGAGCGTCGGTCAGGGCCTGCGCGGCGTGGCCGCGGGGCAGGTGCACCAGGCGGACGTAGCGGCTGGTGCGGTCCACCAGCGTCCCGATCGCCGAGCGGCTCTTCGCCCCCACGATGAGGTCGCCCTCCCAATCGCCGATCCGCACCCGCTCTTCGACCACAGCCGGGCGCCGGTCGATCAGCAGCCCCGGGGCGATGAAGCGCGGGGCCCGCTGGTCAGGGCGTCGGCGCCGGCGGCGCATCGACCGCCCCGTGCGCAACCGAGTGGTCAGCCGCCGGTGCAGCCCGCGACGAGTGCCGTGGTAGAGCGCCTGATAGATCGTCTCGTGGCACACATGCCACTCCCGGCGGTGTGGGTACTCGATCCGCAGCCACACGGCGATCTGCTGCGGGGACCAGTCCAGCTCGAGCTTGGACTGCACCACACGACGGAGCTCCTCGTCGTGAGCCAGTACCCCGGGTCTGTGCCGTCGGGCGGCTGTGCGGGCGCGGGCATGGGCCAACACCGGGTCATAGCCTCCGCGGTCGTGGGCGGCGGTGTTGCGCCGCAGCTCCCGGGAGATCGTTGAAGGCGCCCGCCCCAGCCGGATGGCGATCGTCCTCATCGACAGGCCCTGTCGACGGAGCACCGCGATCCGTTCTCGTTCCAGCAACGACAGGTAGCGTTTCGATGGCTGCGCCTCGGCTCTTCTGGCCGGAGCCAGTCCGCCGAGCTCGGCCCGCCACCGGTACCCGGTCTTACGCCCGATCCCGACCATCCGGCACGCCTCGACCGTGCCCACCCCGGTAAGGATTAGCGCCCAGTACTCATCTTCCAGGACCAACCGCCGCTTGCGTCCTCTGATGCCCATCTCCATCCCCTTCATCTACAGGGATGTTGCGACGACCGCTAGAACCCACCGTTGAATCCGCCCGGCG
>NZ_NSKF01000070.1:0-1321 GCF_002287015.1 Kocuria sp. WN036 | reverse complement strand
CGATGCTCCTATGTCAAGCCGCAACCTCGAGAACTGGTTCCGGACCAGGGCGATGCCTGAGGTCGATTGGTGACTCCTTGGCCTTCTCATCGGCGCGCAGAGCGGCGAAGACTCGGTCCGAGATCCTCCGTCGTAGCAGTCGCATTGCTTCGGTGTGGGTCTTGCCGCGGGCCAATTGCTTGGCCACGTAGTCCGCTCCTTCGTAGCCCAGCCTCTGCTGGGTCACGGCGGCCATGTGCAGGGCGGTGTTGATCGTACGATTGCCGCCGCGGTTGAGACGGAACCGCTCGTGGTTGCCGGACCATACCGGGATCGGGGCGGTGCCATTGAACCGGGCGAAGGCGTCCTTGGAGTGGAAGCGCGCCGCCCCGGCAGTCTCCCCGACAATCGTCGCCGCACCGAGCACCCCGAGACCGTCCACGGCCAACAGGTGCGGGTACTCGGTGCGCACCAGGCGCCCCAGCCGCGCTTCGAGCTCATTGATCCGCCGGGTCAGGCTGACGATCTCGGCGATCATGTCCGCGGCGATCTCGACGACCACCCCGTCCCTGCCGGCCAGCTGCTCTTGCAGGGAGTTCAGGACGCAGTAGCGGCGCAAGGCCCGGGAAGGGACCTCGATGGCCGGATCAATCTCGTGCAGGAACCACCGCAGTTTCGACTGCAGGGCCGAGCGCCGGGCGACCATGGACCGGCGGTGGTCGGCCAGCAGCTTCAGATCGCGTTCCGGGCCGGCCAGCACCGCGGTCGGCAGGTCATCCTCGCGCAGTGCGACGCGGGCGACGGCCTCAGCGTCGATCGGATCGGACTTGCCGCGTTCCCTGGCCCCGCGGCGCATGCCGGCCATCAACCGGGTGTGCACCCGCACGACCTGGTGGCCGGCCAGCAGCAAGTCAACTTCCAAGGCGCGGGAGAGATGTCGGCAGTCCTCCACCGCTACCTTCACCGCGCCCTGGGAGCTCAACCATGCCAGGACCTTCTCGTGGCCGCTGGGCCGGGCCTCGACGGTGAGCTCCTGGAGTCTTCGCCCGAGCCCGTCCACGGCGACCAGGGTGTGGGTGTTCTTGTGGGTGTCGATACCCACGACGGTGACCATGGCTACCTCCGTGTGCTCCTCGTGCCTGATCGAAGGGCAGGACGAGCCCCCGGCGGGCACGCCTCAATCGGACGCCGAACAGCGCACGCTCCTATCAGGCCACACCCGGACCTCGCCCGGCCGGACCGGCGGGGCGGCACATCGCGGACAAGCCCACCAAGATCGAGGGCAGCGAATAAACGAGCCAACCCCGCCGGCACTTCCTACGATGACATTGACGCGAAGAAA